>JACCZQ010000500.1 GCA_013695905.1 Chthoniobacterales bacterium | reverse complement strand
CTTTCGGGGCGCTCCCCAGTTGGGAGTTATTGAGCGGAAAGCTTCCCGCGGCGGCGGGATTTCGTTTTAGCCGCATGGATAGCCGACCAGATGGTCGGCTTTTTGCTACTTACAATCTTCCACGGTTACCGTAAACTGATCCTTCCCCCCGAACTTTGGTGCCGCGATCACGTATTCGATAGAGGAAGTGGACGAGGCGCCCGAGATCGAAACACATTCACATGCTCAGCTCTGATCGCGTTCACGAACCGCGCCCGCCCACCGATGTTTTGCACTATGGCAGACGCAGCGGTGTCGGCGCCGGCGTCGCTGCGGCCGGACGGGCGCAGAATCTTAGCCAGTTCCGCCGGGTCCGGCGGATCATCAGTTCAGATTGGGCAGCCGCGGCCGGTCTCCTGGCGCTAGACGTGGTGAGCTGGGTGACGATCTACGGCCTGGCCAGCTTTCTGCGCGGTGACGCTTTCTACAGCACGCCTCTCCAGTTCGTGATGATCGAGGCGCTGCAGCTGGCGGCGATCGTCACCTCGCTGCTCGTGATCGGTGGCTACAATCGGCAGTCGGAAATGCGCGGCCTCGCTTACACGAGCGAGCATATCCTGGCGATCATGGGCGCGACTTTGATCAGCGTGGTGCTGGTGTATTTCGCCGCGACTTTTGACCATACGATGAAGCCGAGCCGCAGCGTGCTCCTGTTCAGCTTTCTTGCGTTTTTGCCGGTGTCGCTGGCGTATCGGCGGTTTGTCCGCCGGCTAGTGGCGACATCGACGGCCGGTCGTGCTTACCTGGTGGTGGGCAGCGGGAAGCTGGCGGAGTCGTTTTATGCCGCCTACCGGAACTCGACGAATCATGAGCGGCTTGAGTTTGTCGACGTAACGCAGGAGCGGGTGGGGCAGCACATCGCAGGGCCGGGATCGCCCGTCATCGAGGGGGATCTGGGGACGAAGCTGGAGCGGCTGGATTACGGCTATAGCGGGGTGATCCTGGCGGAGCCGCTGGAGCATCTCTCGCCGCACCTGATCGAGCAGCTGGTGCGGACGCAGTTTTACCAGACCCGTGTTTACACGCTGGAATCGTTTCACGAGGCGCACTGGCGGCATGTGCCGGTGCATTCGATCGACCCGTTCTGGCCATTGCAGATGGGGTTTCAGCTGGCGCGGATTTCCCCCTATCACTACGCGAAGCGGCTGTTCGATCTTGCGCTCTCGGGGACGTTGCTGGTGCTCTGTGCTCCGCTGTTTGGCGCGATCGCGCTGGCGGTCTGGTGGAAAAACGGGGCGCCGGTGATTTTTCGGCAAACGCGGGTGGGACGGGATAACGAACCGTTCACCATCTTCAAGTTCCGGACGATGTTCGCCGCTTCGGACGAGGGGACGGACGATATCTACACGCGTCGCGGCGATCCGCGGATCACACGAGTGGGGCGCTGGCTGCGCAAGCTGCGTCTGGATGAGCTGCCGCAGCTCTGGAACGTGTTTCGCGGCGAAATGAGCATGATCGGGCCGCGGGCGGAATGGACCCGGTGTGCCGAGCGCTACGAGATGATCATCCCGTTCTACCATTTCCGGCACCTTGTGAAGCCGGGCATCACCGGCTGGGCGCAGGTGAACTATCCGTATGGGGAGAGCGACGAGGACGCGATCGAGAAGCTGAAGTACGATTTGTATTACATCCGGAGATACTCGCTCAAGCTCGACATGATGATCGCGCTGAAAACGGTGCATACGGTGCTGTTCGGCAAAGGGCAGTGAGGCTGCGCTGCGGAGCAGTGAGAGGTGAGAAGGTAGTGCAAGCTTCCAGCTTGCAGTCTCTTTGAAAAGCAGTCGCGTGAGCGATGACTGAGCCTGCAAGCTGGAAGCTCGCGCTACTTTGCGACGCCCCCGTGACGACCGACAATCGCGGGCGCTTCGCGTCAGCCGGCGCCGTTTGAGCCTCGGCTCGAAGAAGTCCCGGCGAGCGGCCGGTCGGAATATTGGGCGCCACCGTATGTGCCGGAGCCGTAGCCCGGGGAAGCGTAATAATAGTAATGGCCGGCGCCGGCGCCCTTCGGCAGTCGGTTCAGGACGATACCGGCCGGACGGATGCTGGCGACGGTCTGGAGCAGCGCAATGGCGCGCTCGACGGCGTCGCGCGAAGTTTTCGCAGCGCGCACCACCAGGCAGGTGGTCTGCACGTGCGGCGTCATCAGGAGCGTGTCGCTCACTGCCAGCACTGGGGCGCTGTCGACCACGACACGGTCGAAGAGGCGGGAGGCTTCTGCGATCAGAGTGGGAAACGCGGAGCCGCTGAGCAATTCGGCTGGATTGGGTGAGCGCCGTCCGCCGGCGAGGACGAAGAGTTCTCCGCCGAGTCCGGTGACGATGTTCTTGCGTTGCGCGGCGGTTCCGGTCCCCGGCTCGATCTGATCGGCAGCGACTGCGCCCACGGCCGCTTCGAGCGTGCTGGCGCCGACGAGGCACTCGACGACCCCAACCTGCTCGCCATCGGCGGCGCGCTTGGAGCCGTTTCCGGTGCGGAAGATTTGATGGAGGCTCGGGCGGCGGAGATCGCCATCGATGAGCAGAACGCGGTGGCCTTGCTGAGCGAGGGAGAGGGCGTAGTTCGCGCTGGCGAAACTCTTGCCTTCGCTAGGCACCGCACTCGTAAAGAGGAAAACCTTCCGCTCCTCTTCAGGGCCTAGTAAGCTGAGGGTCGCACGGAGGTTTCGGAAGGCTTCTGCCGCCGGACCTTCGGGAGCTTGCGCAACAAGGCGGTAGCTTTCTGTGCCTTCCACTGTGCCCGGTTGAGCCGACTTGCCGGAAGCTGCTTCTGTCGTCTCCGGTACCGCCGCGAGGACTGACATCCCGAAAAGGGTCTCCGCCTGGTCAACCGTCTTGATCGATCGGTCGATCGCGTTGAGGCCGAAGATCGCGCCAAGGCCGGCGGCGAGTCCACCCAATAGGCCGAGCGCCAGTGCTTTCATCGGGCGGGGGCTGACGGGCGCGCCGGGGAGTGTGGGCCGCTCCACGACAGAAATCGCGCTGGTGCGGACGCCTTTGGTGAGGTCGGTCTGCTGAATCTGCCGGAGCACGCTTTCGTAGAGCGCGCGCTCGGTCTCGGCGAGGCGGGCGAGTTCCTGATAACCGATCGCAGCCTTGTTCAGGGCCAGCGCGGCTTTTTCCTGCTCCTTGGTCTCGATCTCGAGCCGCTGCTCGGCTGCGCGGGCTTGCTCCACGAGGTTGCGCAGGATCGCTGGTGCGGCAATCGCTTCGCGACGCAGCGCAGCTTGGGCTTCAGCAAGGGCGGCGCGCGCCGCCATCATCTTCGGGTGCCGATCCTTGTAACGCTGTGCAAGTGTCGCGACAGTGGCTTCCAGC
>JACCZQ010000429.1 GCA_013695905.1 Chthoniobacterales bacterium | reverse complement strand
GCGTTAATTGGCTGCTCAATCGGGAGCAACTCATCGGCATCGCACCGAAAGTCCCGCAGACGCTCACCTTCGCCCTCGACGAAGGCGCCATGCGCAACATGCGCTGGACCATTCTCCTGCTCATGCCGCTCGTGCCGGCGATCCTCGGCGTCGCCGTCTGGTGGCAGCGCCGGACCTAGCGGCAGGCGCAGCTTCCGTATGCAAACCAAGACGACTCTCATTCTGCTCGCCATCGTGGTCGCAGTCGCCTCCTGGATCATTTTCTACGAGAAGCACCAGCCGAACACCGAGGAGGCGAAACGTCTCGCCGGCAGCGTCGTGAATCTCGACCGCGACACGCTCGAAGGCATTCTGATTCACAATGGCGACGACAAGATCGAGCTGCGCCGCACGGATGACCGGTGGCGTGTGGAAGCGCCCATCCAGGACCAGGCGGACCGCGCCGTGATCGAAAATCTGCTCTCGGATCTCGACACTTGGAAAAAGGAGGAAACGATCGGCGCGAAAGAGATCGAAGCCGGCAAGGCGCAGCTGGAGGAGTTCGATCTCGTCCGGCCGAAGCTGCGCCTGACGCTGCTCGGGAAGGATCAGCCGCCGGAGATTTTGTTCGGGCGAGACGCGGCGTTTGAAGGGCGGATGTATGTGCGGTTTGCCGACAGCAAGGAGACATTCATCGCGCGGAACTCGGTCCGGGATGCGATCGCGAAGAAGCCGGAGGAATTCCGCGATCGGCGGCTCACGGAGATCAGCACGATGCAGGTGACGCGGATGGCGTTGCGCACGCCCGCTGGCGAGATGGAACTGCAGAAGGAGGGCGAGCAATGGGAAATCGTGAAGCCGCTCCGCGCCCGCGCCGACACGCAGAAGGTGAACGATCTGCTGTCGCAGGTCACCACCGCGCAGATCGAGCAATTTGTCGCCGACGATCGCGGCGATCTCCAGCCGTATGGTCTCGCGCAGCCGCGGGGCTCCATCACCCTTTTCACCGGCGACGAGAAGGAGGGGCAGATTCTGCAGATCGGCGGCACGCCGGAGAAGGAAAAGGAGCAGGTTTACGCCCGCTTCTCGGCGCGCAATTTTGTTTACACGCTCCCGCAGAAAATCGAGAAAATCCTCAACACCACGCCGGCGGATGTGCGTGATCGGAACCTGGTGCGCGTAAACACAGATCTGCTCGATCGACTCACGATCGAGGCCGGTGAGCGAGGGACGGTGGTGCTCGCGCGGAAGGAGAATGATTGGACGATTGCGAATCGGAACAATCAGCCGGCGAACTCCGCCGAAGTGACGCGACTGCTCGAGACGCTGCGGAACGAGCAGGTGACGCGGTTCGTCGAAGATGTCGCTTCTGATTTGCCGAAGTTCGGTCTTGATCAGCCACAGCTGCAGGTGACCTTCAGCTCGTTCGCGAGCGAGAACACTGCCGAGACGCCAGCCGGCGAGCGGCCCTTCGCCTCCGTCGCCTTTGGGCGTGTGGAGGGCGAAGAGGTGTTCGCGCGCGTCGGTGAAGAGCCGTTCGTCGTCGCCGTGAAACGCTCGCTGCTCGATCAGATTTTCGTCGATCCGGTGCAATGGCAATCGCTCTCCATCTTCCGATTCAAACCGGAGGAAGTGCATCGCCTCACCGTCCGCACCGACACGGAGACCACACTCGCCCGCGGCGAGAACAATGAATGGAAACGAGCAGAAGGCGAGGAGCCCATCGACGAGGTGAATTTAAAGTCGCTGCTGAACACGCTCACCGGGCTGCGGGCGGTGCGTTGGGTCGGCGGTCCCATGCCGCCGCAGGCGTTCGATCAAACGCAGATCACCGTCACGTTCACAACTTCACCGGACGACAAGGCCGTGCACACGCTCGTGGTCGGCGGACCTGCCGGAGGCGGAATGTGGTATGCGCGTGTGGAAGGGCGCGACGGCATCTTTGTGCTCAACAATCCCGACTTCAATGCGTTGCGCCTCCCGCTCCGGCCCGAGGCTGCACCTGCCGCACCGGCTGAATCTCCCGCGGACCCCGCCGCTGAAACCGAACCGCCCGCCGCAGAACCGCAGCCGCAGGCTACGCCTTGACGGCGGTGTAGATGATCGCGATGCCGAACCGGAACGGCACCACCTTCGCCGAGCAGAAGCCGTTTTGCTCTATCAGCGCGGTCATGGCCGTGCCGGAGGGGAACTGCTCGATCGATGCGCCGAGATACTCGTAGGCGTCCTTCTGCCCCGTCACCACAGCGGCAAGCCGCGGCAGACAGTGGTGCAAGTAAGCGCGGTAAAGCGGCCGCAGAGCGCCAGCGGGAATGGAGAAATCGAGCACCAGCAGATGGCCGCCGGGCGCGAGGACCCGCGCCATCTCGCGCAGAGCAGCACCCCAATCGCGCATGTTCCGCAACCCGAACGCCACCGTCACACAATCGAAACTCCCGTCGCTGAACGGCAGCTGCAGCGCATCGGCGACCACGGTCCTGGCGACACCTTTCCGCCGCGCCACCTCCAGCATCGGCGGCGAGA
>JACCZQ010000402.1 GCA_013695905.1 Chthoniobacterales bacterium | reverse complement strand
CGCTGGAGCAGCTGCAGAAGAGCGGGAAGGTGCGCTACTACGGTATTGCCCTCGGGCCGGCGATCGGCTGGCTCTACGAAGGAGTCAACTGCATCCGCGAGCGAAACGTCACCAGCGTGCAGCACATCTACAATCTGCTGGAGCAGCACCCCGGGAAGGCGATGCAGGCGGCGGCGGCAGAGGCGGGCAAGGACACTATGTTCCTCATCCGCGTGACACACTCTTCCGGGATGTTGGAAGGCAAATACACGCCCGAGACCGTGTTCCCGCCGAACGATCATCGCAATCACCGCCCCCGCAGCTGGCTCTTGAATGGCGTGAAAAAAATCGACCGCCTTCGTTTCCTGGAGAACGCCGATCGCTCGTTAGGCCAGGCCGCCTTGCAGTGGCTGCTCGCCGATGAGCGGGTGGCTTCCACGCTGCCGAACATCTACGAGGAGGCGCAGCTGATGGAGTTCGCGAAAGCGCCGGCTTGCCCGCCGCTGACCAGCGAGGAGATGACAAAAATCAACGAGCTGTATGCGGAAAATTTCGGCGTCGAGCGCGAGGAGCCGAAGTTTAAAGGGACGATGGAGCCGGCGAGCGAAACCGCACCCGCGGCGGTGGCGTAGGCCTCGGTTACCCCGAGCGGTCTTCCTGGTACTCGCCGTCGTCCAGTTCGTCGTCGAGCGGATCGTCATCGACGGGGAGCGCGCGGAGCGGGGTGCTGTCTTTCTTCAGGTACTCCTTGTAAACTTCCTTGAAGATGGTGCCGATCATCGGTGCCGCATGCGAGCCGCCGTGGACATCCGCGCCGGCCGCGCCTTCGAAAAGGGCGGCAAAGGCATACTGCGGCTGCAGCGCGGGGACAAAGCCGACGAACCAGGCCGCGGTGCGTTCCTTATTCTTCGGGCCCCACTGCGCGGTGCCGGTTTTGCCGGCGAGCTGGATGCGCCCGAGGTTCGCCTGGTGCGCGGTGCCGGTGCGTGCGCTCACCACCCGCACCAGGGCCGTGCGCAGGTGGTCGAGCGTCTGCGATGAGATGTTGAGGGTGCGTTTCACCCGCACCTGAAACGCCGAGACGATTTCGTTATCCAGTGTCTGCACCTGCTGCACGAGGCGTGATTGATAGACCGTGCCGCCGTTGCCGATCGTCGCCATCGCCTGCGCCATCTGCAGCGGTGTGACTTCGGTGTTCCCCTGCCCGATCGAGAGGTTAGCGATGTCGCCGTTCAACAGTCTGCGGCCGAACTGTGCCTTCATGTAGTTATCGTCCGGGATCCGGCCGTCCACTTCGCCGCGGAGTGGAATGCCCACCTTCGAGCCGAGCCCCAGCTGCTGCGACCAGTCGATGATGGGAGCGGCGCCCATCTTGATCCCGACCTGGTAAAACCAGGTGTTACACGACTGTGTCAGTGCTTCGATGAAGTTGAGCGAACCGGTGTCCACTTTCTTCCAGTTCCGGAAGGTGAGGTTCCCCACCTGGTAGGCCGGGACGCACTGGAACTGGTCGTAGCCGGTAATGCCGCCGCTCTCGAAGGCCGCCAAGCCCACGGCGACTTTGAAGACGGACCCGGGCGGATACGAGGAGCGGAACGCACGCGGCAGCAGCGGAATGTTCGGGTCGTCCTGCAGCCTCTTGAACTCGGCCGTGGAGATGCTCGGGATGAAGGAATTCGGGTTGAACGTCGGCCATGAAGCCATCGCCAGGATGTCGCCGGTGTTCGGATCCGTGATGACGATCGCGCCCCGTTTCGCCTTGGCCTCGAGCGTCTTCTCCGCCAGCTCCTGCAGCTTCACGTCGAGCGTGGTCACCACGGTGTAGCCGGGCATCGGCGGCGTCACGATACGTTCCGAGGTTTTCCGTCCGTCCTGATCGAAGGTGAGCCGGTACTCGCCGCGCTGCCCGGAGAGCATGGTATTGAATGTCTGCTCCAGACCTTCCCGGCCCTCCGTGTCGGGCCACAGCACCTCGTGGTTGTCGATGACGCCGTCAGGATTGCGCCCGGTCCGGCCGGTGTAACCGAGGATGTGACCAGCGAGCCGGCCCTGCGGGTAAACGCGCATGTAGATCGGCCGCAGGATCAAAGCTTCGGGCAGCTTGTTCTTGATCTGATCCACCTGCGCATCGGTGAGATTCTGCGCGATCTCGAGCGGGAGAATGCCTCGATTCTGGTAATGCCGGAGAATCAACGCATCGGCCACATTCACGGAGCGGCCGAGCAGCTTCTCGGCGGCCCGGATGCGCTCGCGGGCGTAGCTCACCGCCTGCGCATCGGAGAACTCCAGCGGCGTCGGGAAGGTGAGGGCGAGGTTGTAGCTGAGCTTGTTCTGGGCAAGCGGAACGCCATTGCGATCGACAATCTGCCCCCGCGGCGCTGGGATGGCCAAAGTGTAGGCGCGAGCGCGTTTCTGCGTCTCGTAGGTCGGGACCATCGTCTCCTCAGCCGGCTCCGGCGAAACCGACGGCGACGGCGGATCCTGTGCGACCGCGGTCGCAGCACAGCAAAGCGTGGCGGCGAATGCGAAAAACTTCTTCACGTCCCGTAATAGAGAACAGGTCGCGCCGTTCGTAAATCGCGGCCGGCGCGCGGCACATTAATGTCGCTGCAAAAACCGATGCACTTCCTCGGCGAGTTTCGGACCGATCCCCTCCGTGGCGGCGATCTCTTCCGGGGTCGCCTTGCGCAGCCGCTGCACAGACCCAAATTTTCGCAGCAGCAGGCTCTTGCGGTTCTGGCTCACCCCGGGGCAATCATCCAGCACGCTCTCGCCGATGCGCTTTTTCATGAGCAACTGGTGATACGTGTTGGCGAAGCGATGTGCCTCATCGCGAATGCGCTGGAGCAGGCGCAGCGCGCCGGAGTCCGCCGGCAACTGCAGCGGCAACGCACGACCTGGCCGATAAATCTCCTCGAACTCCTTGGCCAGCCCAATAATCGGCAGGTCGAACAACCCGAGCCGCTGCAACTCCTGGCACGCGGAAGAGAGCTGACCTTTCCCGCCATCGACGATGATCAGGTCCGGGAGACGAACGTAGCGCGAGTTTTTAACTTGCCCGGCTTCCCCTGCAAGTTGGAAACTTGCGCTACGGTCGAGCCGCTCCAGCGCTTCCTGCGGATTTTCCTGGGAAAACTCCGCCGCCTCCGGGTTCACCTCCCGCGCCTGCAGGAGCACGCGCGAATACCTCCGCCTCACCACTTCTGCCATACTCGCGAAATCATCCTGCCCCTCCACGGTGCGAATGCGGTAGCGGCGGTAGTTATCCTTATCCGGGACGCCATTCCGAAAACAGACCATCGAGGCCACCACGTGAGTCGTGGAGATATTCGAGATGTCGAAACACTCCATCACCGCCGGCGCGCGGTGCAGCTGCAGCGCCTCGCGAAGCGCCTCGACATCCTTCTCCGGGTCAATCGTGCTCGGCAGACTGTGACGGGTGAACCGCCGCATCGGCTTCGTGGTGCGACGGACATCTTCCAGCATGTTGCGCAGCTCGGCGGCTTTCTCGAAATCGAGCTTCTCCGCCGCTTTCCGCATCTCGTCTTCGAGGGCGCCGATCAGCTCCCGCGACTGCCCTTCCAGGAAATCGCACGCCTGCGCCACCCGCTCGCGGTATTGCTCCGCCGAAATCTCGCTCAACCTGAACGGCACCTGGTAGGTGGAAGATTTCAGCTCCCGCTCGGTCGGTGAGCCGCGGCCGAAGGTCAGCACACCGAATTTCTTCCGCATGAAATTCAGCGTCTGCCGCAGCGCGCCGGCGTGCGCATAAGGGCCGAAGTAGCGCGCGTGATCGTCTTTCTTGAAGCGCGCGAGCCGGAACCGCGGCCAGTCTTCCGTCGGATCGACTTTCACGACGAGGAACCGTTTATCGTCCCGGAACGAGATGTTATACCGCGGCCGATATTCCTTGATCAGCTTCCCCTCGAGCAGCAGCGACTCCGGCTCGCTGGCGACGGTGTGGAATTCGAAATCCCAAACCGCCTCGAGCAGCGCGCGCGTCTTCAGGTCCGCCTGCGCCATCTTCGACGGCATGAAATAGGAGCCGACGCGCTTCCGCAGATCGCGCGCCTTGCCGACGTAGATCACGCGATTGAAGCGATCGCGCATCAGGTACACACCGGGCTTGTGCGGCACGTCGTGGACGCGCCTGGCGAGGTCCGGTTTTTCTTTCGGCAATGCGGAGGACATTTCAGCGTTCGCTTCCGCCGAAAGCCTGCGGTCGCAGGTGCGAAATGGCAACCACCGGCCCTACGGCAACGGTGGCGGACGCGACGCCGCCAGCCCCGCGGCAGACAAGCGCCGCCGCGGCAGAGCCGAATGCACCATCATCAGCTCACTCACATTCTCCGGCGTGAGGAGCCCCACCAGCCGCTGCATGCGATCCAGCACCGGCACCGCCGGGCAACCCGTCTCCTGCATGACGCGAAACGCTTCATCGAACGGCGTCCCGGTGGTCACCGTGGGGATGCCGCGCCTCATCACATCGCCCACCACGATGGTGGGATCATCCTTGCGCAGCCCCGCGATCAGATCGTTCCGGAGCAGCACACCGGCGACAATCCCGTTCTCATCCACCACCGGAAAATCGTGCTGCGATGTGGCGAGCAGCGCATCGACCGCCTCGTAGAGATTTGCACCCACCGCCAGGGTGCGGAACTCGCGCACCATCGCGCTCGACACCGGCATCCCCGTAGAGACCGCCCGCATCTGCGCCACCGCCGCCTCCTGCGAAGCGCCGATGTAGATAAACAGGGCGATAAAAATCAGCAGCCACGGCCCGAACAACCCGATGAAGCCGAAGATGAAAGCGCATCCCTGCCCCACCGTCGCGGCAATCTGCGTGGCGCGGGCGTAATTCATCCGCGTCGCCAGCAGCGCCCGCAGCACCCGCCCGCCATCCATCGGGAAGGCCGGCAGCATATTGAACAGCACCAGCCACACATTGATGACCATGAGCTTCACCAGCAGGTTCGGTCCCTCGACCGCGTCCATATTCATTAACCCGCTCCGCCCCACCACGGCGAACAGCGCCAGCGCGATGACCACGTTCACCGCCGGCCCCGCCAGCGCCACGATCAATTCCTGGCTCGGCTTCTCCGGCATCCGCTCCAGTCGCGCCACGCCCCCGATCGGCAACAGCGTGATATCCGGTGTATGAATGCCGAACGCCTTCGCCGCCAGCGCATGGCCAAACTCGTGCAGCAGCACACACAGAAACAGCAGCAGGATGAAAGCGATGCGCCCGGCCGCCACCGCCGAGCCACCCTGCGAGTAGTAGCTCCACGCGAGCCACGCCAGCAAAAGCAGGAAAGTGACGTGCAACCGCACCACAATGCCTGCCACACGTAGGATCGGGATTGACCAGCCCATGAGTTTACCTTCGCACGTAAATCGGATTCCATCCTTCACCACGATGCCTCCGGGCCCGCGGCCAGATGATGTTTGACGTCGCTGTCATCGGCAGCGGCCCCGCCGGCGCCAGCTGCGCCGCGAGCTGCGCGCGGGCGGGTTTGCGCACCCTGCTGCTCGAGCGCGAGAAATTTCCACGCGAGAAAGTCTGCGGCGATTGTTTGAACCCGGCTTGCTGGCCGGTGCTGGAGCGGCTCGCGGTGGCAGACCGCGTCCACCGCCTGCCGCACGGGAAGATCGAGCGGGTGGAGTTCATCGCCATCGGCGGACGTGCGGTCGGGGTGGACTTGCCGCGCGCGGCCGAGATCGCGGTCAAGCGGAGCGCCTTCGACGAGCTGCTGCAGCAGCGAGCGATGGCCTGCGGCGCGGAGGTGCAGCACGCCACCCTCGAGGCACTGACCCCACGCTGGACGCTCACCACCAGCCACGGCGAAATCGCGGCGCGCGTCGTCGTGGCGGCCGACGGGAGAAATTCCACCGTCGCGCGATTGCTCGGCCTGCTGCCGCGGTTCGAGAAAGAACGAGTCGGGCTGCAGGCGCACGTGCCGCTGCCGGAGGGGTTCGGCCGCCGCGTCGTGCTGCAGCTGCTGCCCGATGGCTACTCCGGACAAGCGCCCGTCGGAGGTGGCGAGCTGAACCTGTGCCTCGTCGGCAGACCAGCGGCGCTTCCGCGACTGCGCGCCTGGGCGGAAGCCGAGTTCCACCTGCCGCGGGGGCAGACGTGGCGCACGATTACGCCGTTGCGCCGTCCTGCCCTGTCGCCAGCGCAGCATGATTTGTTTCTCGTGGGCGATGCGGCGCGGGTGGTGGAGCCGTTCACGGGCGAAGGGATTTTCTATGCGCTCCGCTCCGGCGAGCTCGCTGCGCAAGCGGTCATCCAGCAGCTGCAGCATGGGGACACCCGCGCCGCCGACTGGTATCGGCGTGAGCACCAGCAGCTCTACCGCGGACGGCTCTGGGTGAATCGCCTGGCGCGCGCCGCGGTGCTGTCGCCGCGGTTTACGTCAGCGCTGTTGCGCAGCGGATTTGTTCCACCTGCTCTCCTCGAAGCGCTGACCACAAAGGTGGTGCGCTAATTACAGTGGTGCGCTAACTACCCCCACGCGCGCTTCTCAACCCTGTCATTCCGACCGAAGTGGAGGAATCTCTTACTTTTTTGCTTCTGACACGCTGAGTGCCGGAAGGCGTTAAGAGATGTCTCGACTTCGCTCGACATGACAAGAACTCCGCACCGCAGACAAATCACGCCTGCGCCTGCTGGCAGGCCTTCACCGTGTTTGCCATCAGCATCGCGATCGTCATTGGACCCACCCCCCCAGGCACCGGGGTCATCGCCGAGGCCTTCGCCGCCACTTCAGCAAACGCGACATCGCCCACGAGCTTGTAACCCTTCGGAGCACCTGCGTCCTCCACACGATTAATCCCGACATCGATCACCACCGCCCCATCCCGCACGTGCTCCGCCGTGACAAAACCGGCGCGGCCAATCGCCGCCACCACGATGTCCGCGGAGCGCGTGATCTCCGGCAGATCCCGGCTGCGCGAATGCACCACCGTCACCGTCGCATCCGCTCCGCGGCCTTTCCGCATGAGGAGCAACGCGAGCGGCTTACCCACAATCATACTCCGCCCCAGCACCACCACGTGCGCGCCTGAGACTTCGATCCCGCTCTCCACCAGCAACCGCTGACAACCGAGCGGCGTGCACGGCACAAAGCCTGAAGGATCATCGAGCGCCAGCTTCGCCACGTTGGACGGGTGGAACCCGTCCACGTCTTTGGCGGGATCGAGCGCGCGCACGATCGCCCCCTCGTCGATGTGCCGCGGCGGCGGCGATTGCACGAGAATGCCATGGATCGTTGCGTCGCGGTTCAGCTCCTCCACCCGGGCGAGCAGCTCCTCCTGCGTGGTGGCGGCGGGCAGCTCCAGTTTCACCGAGTGGAGCCCGAGCTCGCGGCACATCTTGTCCTTCGAACGCACGTAAGCACGCGACGCCGGATCATCACCGACGAGCACCACCGCCAGGCCAGGCGTGACGCCACTCGCCTTCAGCTCTGCGATTTCCCCGCGCAGCTGCGCGTACACCTTTTCCGCGATCGCGCGGCCATCGATCAATTGCGCCATCTCAGTGCATCTCCACGATTTGCATCATCGCATTCTGCAGACGCAGGCGCTCGGCTTCAAACTCCGCCTCCGTATTTGTCGGCGGCACCCGGTGCGGTTCGGCGAAGATCACCCGCACCTTCGAGAATGGCCGCGGCAGGATGAAGCGGTCCCAACTCCGGAGCCGCCAGGAGCTGGAATACTCCATGTTAATCGGCACCACTCCGGCGCCCGATTTCTGCGCGAGAAAAACAATCCCGCCGCCGAGCCGGTAAACCGGCCCGCGCGGTCCATCGGGCGTCATCACCGCATCGCGCCCGCGCGCCATCACATCGGCCAGCTGCAGCATCGCCGTGACCCCTTTGCGCGAGCTGGAGCCGCGCACCACGTTATAGCCGAAGCGCTGCACCAGATCGGCGAGCAAATCGCCATCGCGACTGGCGCTGATGAGGGCGGCGCCCTGTCGCTGCGGCAGGTAGTGTTTCAGGACGTGCGGCAGGAGGAGGAGACGATTGTGCCAGAGCGCGCCGATGTAGCGCTCGTTAGGCGCGGTGCCGACGACGCCCGCCCGATCTTCAATCTCGAAACGCAGGGTGCGGGCCCAGAGTTGCAACAGCCGGTAACCGCAGGCGATCGCCACCCGCGCCGGCCAGCCGTGGATCTTCAACTCTCCGCTCCCGGCGCCGGCGAGTTGTCGTTGTTCATTGGCGGAATGCTGCCACCGATGCTTCACTTTCCCAATGATAAAGCGCCTACTCCACACCCGTTACCGCGTGCAGGATCTCGAGAAAACCGTCTCGTTCTACAAGGACGTGCTGGGGCTGGAGGAAACGCGCCGCCATACCTCCGGTCGCGGTTCGCAGCTCGTCTTCTTCAAGGCGCCGGGCAGCGAAGAAGAGATCGAGCTCTGCAAATTCGACGAGAGCGGTCCCGTGATCGTAGGGCCTGATCTCACCCATCTCGCCTTCGAAGTGGACGACATCGAGGAGTTCGCCCGCCATTCCGCAGCCAGGGGTTACCCGCTCTCTGATGGTCCGCACAAGAACAGCAGCGGCGGTTTCATCGCTTTCATCGACGCGCCGGAAGGCTACGAGATCGAGCTGATCCAACACGGCTCCGGCAAGTAACTTCCGGCACGCCTGCTGCTTGCGAAAGCCGGTGGTCTGACGCACTGTTCGCGCAATGAAATTCCCGCGGGCTTCGTATTTTCGATGGCAGCTTTGGGTGACGCTGCTGTGCTGCCTTTGCACCACGGCTGTCGCCGCCCCGACTTCCAAGAAGAAATCGACCAAAAGTTCGTCCGCGAAAAAATCGCAGACCGTCCGGAAAGCGAAACCGGCCAAGCCTCCGCGCCCGCCGGAGCCGGAGTTCCTCCCCGGCGGAATCCCGAACACGCGTGCTGCGGCCGTGATCGTGATCGACGCGCGCACCGGTGCAGTGTTGTACGAAAAAAACGCCGACGCGCCCCGCGCCCCGGCGAGCACGGTGAAGCTGCTCACCTCGCTCATCGTCGCGGAGCGCGGCTACCTCGACCAGATGGTCACGATCATGCCCAGCGACACGTTCGCGGAGCCGACGAAGCTGAACGTCAAAGCTGGTGAGACTTATCGCCGCATCGATCTCATGCGGGCGCTCCTGGTGAAAAGCCCAAACGACGTGGCGAGCGCACTCGCCCGTGACTACGCCGGCAGCCCGGAAGCGTTCGCTGCGGTCATGAACCAGCGCGCGCGCCAGGCCGGCGCGACCAACTCCCGCTTCATGAATCCGAACGGTCTCCCGAACCCGGCGCAATTCTCCACCGCCCGCGACCTCGCCATGATCGCCCGCGCCGCCTACGCCAACCCCACCATCCGCCAAACCGTCGCCATGCCGCAGGTGGTGTTCCGCTTCAATGACGGGCGCACCCGGCAGCTGGAGAACACGAACAAGGTGTTGAAGAGCCTCCCTTACTGCAACGGCATGAAAACCGGCTACACAAACCTGGCCGGCTCCTGCCTCATCTCCAGCGCTTCGCGACCGGGGCGCGATGTCATCACGGTGATCCTCGGCCACACTAAACCGCGCATCTGGCAGGATTCCGCGGCCTTCCTCACCTGGGCACTCTGGCACAACCCGGCCCTGGCCGGCACGAGCGCCAGCAGCGCTCCATGAGCGAGCTCTTCCACGAGCAGTTGCAGGCGCTGCGGGCGCAATCATTGCACCGCAAGCTGCGCGAGATCGGCACCGCCCAGGGGCCTGAGGTGGAGATCGTCGGTCAACAGCTCGTAAACTTTTCGTCGAACGATTACCTCGGGCTCGCCAACGATCCGCTCCTGCGCGAGGCGGCGACGGCGGCCGTCGCGGAGTTCGGCGTCGGCGCCGGCGCATCGCGGTTGATCAGCGGAACGCAATCGCCACACGTGCGCCTGGAGATGGCGCTGGCGCAGTGGAAAGGCGCGGCCGCGGCGCTCTGCTTCAGCAGCGGCTACGCGGCGGCGGTCGGGACGCTGCCGGCGCTGGCCGGTAAACAGGATGTCATCCTGCTGGATAAGCTCTGCCACGCGTCCCTCATCGATGGCGCGAAGCTCAGCGGCGCCACCTTGCGCGTGTTCCCGCACAACCATCTGGGCAAGCTCGAGAGCCACCTCGAATGGGCACGGCGCGAGCGCCCGGAGGCGCGGGTGGTGATTGTCACGGAATCCGTTTTTTCAATGGATGGCGATCGCGCGCCGCTGCGGGAGCTGGTCGGCTTGAAAAGGCGTTTCAAGGCGCTGCTCCTGCTCGATGAAGCCCACGCGGTGGGAGTGATCGGCACCCACGGGCGCGGCCTCGCCGCGGAGGAGAATCTCACGCAGCACATCGAGGTGCAGATGGGGACCCTGAGCAAAGCGCTCGGCGTCAGCGGCGGTTACATCTGCGGCTCGCGCACCCTCATCGAGTGGCTGGTGAATCGCGCTCGCTCGTTTATTTTCTCCACCGCTCCACCGCCTGCGCTCGCCGCAGCAGCCACCGCTGCGCTCGAGTTCCTCGGCTCGCCCGCCGGCGAGGAGCGCCGGCTGAAGTTGTGGCGACGGATCGAAACGCTGCGGAAGGCGCTGCAGCTTCCGCCCCCGCTCCCCGGCAGCACTACGCCCGGTGGAAGTGCGATTCACCCGCTCATGGTCGGCGACGAGCAGGAGGCGATCGATCTCTCCCGCGCGCTGCAGACGGAAGGTTTCCTCGTGCCGGCGATCCGCTACCCCACGGTCGCGAAAGGCGCTGCCCGGCTCCGGATTACCGTCACGGCGGCAAACGCAGAGCCGCAGATCCTCGCGCTCGCGGAGGCGGTGAACCGTCTCCGGGCCGCGCCCGCTGTCGCAGCCTGAGCTTACAACCCGGAGGCTGCGCTGGCGCGGAGCAGCGGCGACGGCACCAGGGCCGGATTCCGGTCCACGTCGAGCGGACCTTCCGCGGGAATATCTTCCGGGCCTTCGGCTGGCGGCATCGGCTCGTCGGCGGAATACGGGTTCGTGGTATTCTGCGCCAGCATCCGCTGTTGCAGGGTCTGGCGGCCACCGGCCGTTGATTGGGTCGATTGGCAGGCGGTGCAGAGCGCCAAGGCGAGCAGGCAGGGAATGAGTTTGGTGATCATGTTTGTGACTCCGTTTTTAGCGGCAGAAGTCTGTTCGTTGCCGACGCTCTTATAATTACTATACTTTATTGTCCGCTGACAAGTACGATGTTTGCTACTGCTATTCGCGACTCATATTTGCGACAGCCGTCCCTTGTAGCTGTCGCCCTGTGGGCGACACGGGTCTGTGCGTGCTGCTCGCAGGAACCAGCAAAGACCCGTGCGGCGCACAGCGCCGCAGCTACAGCGCGCCGCCTATGAAAACCGGCTCAGAATCGGCTGGAGCTTCCGGAGCGTTTCCTCCGGCCAGAGCTTGCGAGCTGTCGTCAGCGCCGAATCGAGCGCCGAATGCTCCGGCCAATTGGGCTCGGCCGGCACCCGCGGGATCGCCGCGGCCAGAATTTTCTTCGCCGTCTCGGCATTCGCCACCAGATGCCCGAAGACCGCCTGCGCCGACACCGCCTCCTCCTCGACCTTCCAGCAATCGTAATCCGTAATCATCGCCAACGTCGCAAGCGCGATCTCCGCCTCCCGCGCCAGCTTCGCCTCCGGCAGATTCGTCATGCCGATCACGTCGAAACCATGGCGCCGATTCAGCTCGGATTCTGCGCGGGTGGAAAACGCCGGCCCGTCCATGTTCACATAGGTGCCGCCGTTGTGCACCTTCACCCCGCTCTCCTCCGCCGCCTCCGCCAGGATCTCGCGCAGGTCGTCGCTGATCGGCTCCGCAAACGTGATATGCGCCGCGATTCCCTCGCCAAAAAACGTATGCTCCGCCCCCCGACTCGTCCGGTCGTAGAACTGCGTCGGCAGCAGCACATCGCGCGGCTCATATTTCTCCTGCAGACTACCCACTGCCGTCACACAGATGATCCAGCGCACGTTCAGCGACCGCAGCGCCCAGATATTCGCGCGATGATTCAACTCATGCGGCAGCAGCCGGTGACCACGCCCATGCCGCGGCAAAAAATACACCTGCCGCCCAGCCATCGTGCCGCCGAAGATCACATCCGAGGGCGCGCCGAACGGCGTCTCCACCTGGTGTTCGGTGGGATTTTCCACCCCCTCCATTTGGTAAAGACCGCTGCCTCCGATGATGCCAATGGCGGGTGCTGCTGCTGCGCTCATGCCGTGCAATTAAGGAGAGGCTGCGGACGTTGGGAAGCCCGAATCGCGCGAATGACTTTTTCAGGCCGCGTGGCGTGCCACACGTGGTGCTTCACCC
>JACCZQ010000356.1 GCA_013695905.1 Chthoniobacterales bacterium | reverse complement strand
GCCCGCATCAACCGCTCAGCCGCACGACGAGGGAAAAAGGCGCCCGTGGTATGTGGCGGCAGTGGTGCCGGCGGCAAAGCCGTGGTCGATGGAGGCACCTCGGAACACAGGCATTTTGCCTGTGCGGCCACCGGACATTTTGTCCGGTGTTCCTGCGGCTACAGCTAACTCACCGGGCTAAAAGCCCGGTGTCCGCACAGGCTGAAAGCCTGTGTTCCGTCCCGCGGCAGTGCCGGCGCACATCCATCGCGGCGCGGCTCGGCAGCCCGGCAAGCGTCCTCACCGGCAGCATCTCAGCTGCCTCACGCGGGCGCGTAGAGCGGCGTGAGATCCACGTAGATGCGGCACTCGTCGGCCAGAGGATGCTGAGGCTTGTCCGCGGCCGCACCGACGAGGTGAAAAATCGTCACCGCCGGCACAGAGACGATCCCACCGTCGTGGCGACGATAAGTCACAACCGCCTCGAGGATCAATGTCTCGCCGGCGAGATGCGCCGCTTTCTCCTCGTGCCGAAGCGTGGCGAACGTATTGAAGAATCCCGCGATCGCGGTTTCGATTTCTGCCCGCCCGCTGATCGGCGCAGAATTGCCGAAGCGCAGAGAAGCGTCCGCGGTGAACGCCTGCGCGAAGCCGCGGGCATCCTTCTGGTCCACCGCGCGCGCATAGAGATCACGAGCCCAGGAGAGCACGGCAGCAGCGGGAGGAATGGCACCTGGGTTCGACATGAGCAGATTGTTTCAGGGAAGGCTGCCGCCGTCACGGCAGAAGATGGACCGGGGGATGTGCAGCAGCGACGTTGACGGTGATCGCGTGCGCTCAACCACCGCCTTGGGCGCGCGTCTGGATCTCGTCGATCTCGGGGTCGTTCGTCTTGATCCACTTCTGGATTTCGTCCAGCTCGCCGGGTGACACCCTGGTCGGCCGGGCGGGGCCTGCATGCACCGGCGCGGCTTGTTTGTGCTTCCAATGCCGGCCATGCCGCACCAGCGCGTAATACATGGTCTTGGCTTTCACCGGGCCGACGCCGCTCGCGCGCATCGCGTTGTAGAACATGAGATCCACTTCCTGCCAGGGGCGGTTTTGTTCGTCGTAGGCGACGTCGTGCAACACGGAGGCCTCCCGGTATTTTCCGTCGAACGGTCCGCCCATGATGCTCCAGAACGCCTTCGGGATCGACGCGCCATCCACGCGCGCACCGGCCGGTGCCACCCAGACTTTGCCGTACGGGTCGGTGTAGCGCAGCTCGTTCAGCAGCACCATGGTGCGCCCGTTGTTTTCCCAGCGCGTCTCGACCGGGCCGCTGAAAAATCCCCAGTTTGAGGCGCGGGCGGGCTTCGCTTTCGACACCTGGCGGTTCAGCTTCTTCTCCGCGCGGGCTGCTTCACGCTCGAGGTTGACGCGCTTGCCACCACCGCACGCGGTGAGCGCCAGCGCGAGCAGCAGGATCATCGATCTCATCGGTTCAGATAAGCGCGAAGCATTCTTCACCTTCCATCAGCGGCGACCAGCTGCTGCTGATCGGCCGGTGTGGCCGCGGGTCGCTTCGGTCTCGCCGCGGCAGGGCGACGAAAGCTCTTCACATAGAAGAGGAAGTAAATCCCGAGACAGATCAGCAGAGAGCCGATCCACTTTAGAAGCCAACCCGGATCGCGCAGGATCTGGATGGTGCTCTGGCCGAGATTCTCCGGGTTCCATGAGGCCTGCGACATCTTGTAGGTGAGGCCGGTCCAGGTCGCGGGCCAATGGCTCGGATGGCTGAATGGATTGTTCATCCAGCATTGGCCGGTGAAGGTGCGGCCTTCGCGATCCGTCACGCGCACCGTGCTTTTGAAGCCGGCAGGGCTGTCGCTGCCTTCGTTCCGCTCCACTTCGAACTCGAGCAGCTCCAGCGCGATCGGCAATCCATACTGGCGCCAGCCGTAGGAGACCTGCAGCGGCATCGGCTTGGTCGGCACCACTACCTGCCAGCCGCCGGGGATCCATTGCTCGATCGTTTCGCCATCTCTCTGCTGCACGCGCACGCGCACGCCGGCCGGCACATTAGCCGGGGCGTCGGCCGCGGTGACGGGTTGAAACTCGAGCCAGTGATCGGCGTGCGGAACGAATTGGCTGACCGTCAGCTGCCAGTCTGCCCAGCCGGTCGGCAACGGCGTGTTCAGCTCCAGCTTCCCGGTGGAGCGGCCGCTTCGGCGCGAGCTCAGCTCGTAGGTGAGCGCACCGTCCTCGGCGATGAACAGAGTGAGCTTGTTCGGCGGGCCCTGTGGTTCCGCGGCCCCGGGCGAGGCGTGCGGATCAGCGGCGGGCGGCGCCGCTGGCACTCCGCGGCCGCGCAATGTCACCACCACGGCCGGGTTATTCGGCTGCTCGGAGACGGAGACCGGCTTCCCGTTGTCGATGCGGAAATCGGGCCAGTAACTTTCGATGCGCATGGTGAAAGCGCTCCCTTCCAGCGGCACGTCGCGACCGAGAGTCCCGGCCACGTCATGCGTCCAGACTTGCTCG
>JACCZQ010000340.1 GCA_013695905.1 Chthoniobacterales bacterium | reverse complement strand
ACGCTGAACGCTGGCGCCAGCTACTTCGCCGAGGCGCAGTATGTCACCCCGCATGAATACACCTGGTGCCAGGCGATCCCGGCCAGTGCAACATGTATAACAACGTCTCGTATCGCCGGTTCAACGTCACCGGCACCACCTCCTCGTTCAGCTTCTCGCCGAACGGCCTGACGGTGCGGTTACAGCCGGCGATCACTGGCTGGACCGGAGCCAGCATCAAGAGGATCGAACCCGCTCCCGGCGTGGATGGGCAGGGCTTCGTTGGTTACAAGGTGACGGGTCCGGTAAATGGCGTCTACCACTACGAGTACGCGATCAACAACGAGAACCTCGACCGCGCGATCCGTGAGTTCTCGGTGCCGCTCGCCTGCGGTGTGGAGGTGACAAACGTCGGCTTCCACGCGCCGCTGAATCACCCCGGCAGTTCAAATGACGGCACGGTCAGCAGCGCCGGCTACAGCAACACGCCGTGGGCCGCGACACAAGCAAACAACGCGTTGACCTGGAGCACCGACACCTTCCAGCAAAACCCGAACGCGAACGCGATTCGCTGGGGCACCCTCTACAACTTCCGCTTCGATTCCACGCAGCCGCCGGTGGAGCAGCAGGCGGTGATTGGGTTCTACAAAACAGGCGAGCCGATCACGATCTCCGTGCAGGTGCCGTCCAGCCCCTGCGCACCGCTCGCGCTCACCAGCGCGGTGTCGCGGAAGACACACGGCAGCGCCGGCACCTATGACGTGGAGCTGCCACTTTCCGGCGCTCCGGGCATCGAGTCACGGAACGGGCCGACGCTGGGCAATCACACCATCGTGGTCACCTTCACCAATGACGTGGTGAGCGGCGCCGCGTCGGTCGTTAATGGCACTGGCAGCGTCTCCGGCAGTCCGTTGTTCTCTGGGAACACAATGACGGTGCAGCTTACCGGCGTGCCAAATGTGCAACAGGTGAGCGTGCGGCTGCAAGGCGTGACGGATAGCTTTTCCCAATCGATGCCGGACACGAACATCGTGATGAAGGCGCTCTGGGGCGATACGAACGGCAACAGCGCGGTCACTGCAGCTGACGTAGCGCAGGTAAAGGCCTCGTCTGGTCAAACCGTCAACGCCTCAAACTTCCGCAACGACATCACGGCTGATGGCAGCATCAATGCCTCGGATGTTGGCGCAGTTAAGTCGATGGGCGGCGCGTCGCTCCCGTAACTGGACCTGCGCAAGACTCAAACAAAGGAGCGGCGGTTTTTACCGCCGCTTTTTTGTTTGGGAGCATCTCTGCGTTCATTCGCGAGAACTTGTGTCGCGGTTGAGCAGCACCAGCTCTGTGTTCGCGCTTCTCTTGACCCGGTTCTCATCTAGTATCCGTCTGCTCTATGGACGAAGAGAATGAGCTGATCGCGCAGCGCCGGCAGAAACTCGAGGCACTGCAAAACCGCGGCGTGCTGGCGTTCGGTGGCGCGTTTGCCACCTCCGGCACGGTCGGCGTGGTGCGAGAGAAATTCGCAGAAGGTGCTGTGCTGCGGGTCGCGGGACGGGTCACGGCGCATCGGGACATGGGGAAGAGCCACTTCCTCGACCTGCGCGACGCGACCGGCCGGATGCAGATCTACGTGCAGGCGAAGGAGCTTGGCACGGAGGCGATGGAGATCTTCGGGTTGCTTGATCTCGGCGATTTCATCGGCGTGGAGGGGACCTGTTTCGTCACGAAGACCGGCGAGCCGTCGCTGAAGGTCTCCAGGTTCGAAGTGCTGTCGAAGGCGCTCCGCCCGCTCCCGGAAAAATGGCACGGACTGCAGGATGTGGAGGCGCGGTACCGCCAGCGGTATCTGGATCTCATCACGAACGAGCAGTCGCGTGCGGTGTTCGAAAAGCGGATTCTGATTGTGCGAGAGATGCGGCGATTTCTTGAGGATCGCGGTTTCCAGGAAGTGGAGACGCCGATGCTGCAAACGGTCGCCGGGGGCGCGGCGGCGGAGCCATTTCGCACGCACCACAATGCGCTCGGGCTGGATCTCTCAATGCGCATCGCACCGGAGCTTTATCTGAAGCGGCTCCTCGTGGGCGGCTTCACGAAGGTCTTCGAGTTGAACCGGAATTTTCGGAACGAAGGGATTTCGCGCCGGCATAATCCGGAGTTCACAATGCTGGAGGCGTATTGGGCGTACGCGAATTTCGAGCAGATGGCGGAGCTGGTGGAGGAGCTGATCTGTCACTTGGCGATGAGTGTCGCCGGTTCGCTGCAGGTGGAGCACCGCAATGCGGAGGGGGAGGTGACGCGCACCATCAATCTTCAGCGGCCGTGGCGGCGCGCGCGGTACCGGGATTTAATCCGCGAAATCGACCCGCAGTGGTTCGACTACTCCACGAACGAACGGCGCACCCGCGCGAAGGAACTCGGCGTTGAGGTTCGTCCCCAAATGGCGGACTACGAGGTGACGCAGCAGGTGTTCGAAAAGCTGGTGGAGGAGAAGACGTTCGATCCGCTCTTCGTGACGCATTGCCCGAAGGAACTCGTGCCGCTCGCAAAGCAAAACCGGGAGGACGATTCGGTGGTGGATGTGTACGAGCTGATCATCAATGGACAGGAGATCTCGCCCGGTTACTCCGAGTTAAATGATCCGGTGACGCAGCGGCGGCGGTTGCTCGAGCAGGCGGGGGAGGAGACGCAGAAGCTCGATGAGGAATTCCTGCTCGCGCTCGAGCACGGGATGCCGCCGGCGGGCGGGATTGGGATCGGGATCGATCGGCTGACGATGTTGCTGACGGGGGCGG
>JACCZQ010000327.1 GCA_013695905.1 Chthoniobacterales bacterium | reverse complement strand
GCTTGAGCTGCGCGAGGTTCCAGAGATCGAAGCTGCCGTCATCCCACATCACGGCCAGTCGCCGGCCATCGGGACTCAGCCGCGCCCGCGCGGTCGATGGATTGCCGGAGGGCGAGACGATCATCCCCAGCTCCGCCCCGGTCTCCGGGTGCAAGAGATACACCTTTTCGTTTACCGTCACGGCCACGAGTTCGCCATCGGCGGCGAAACTGACGATCGCGCCGTTCGAGTTCGCCACCTCCGCGGGCAATCCCTGGTGCGGCGCGACCCAATCGCCCACCCGCACCAGCTCGAAACCCTTCACGCCTCCAGCGCCAAACCAGCGCCCATCGGGACTGAAGGCAACGAAGCCCAGCGGCCCGGTCGGGAACTCTTTCGCGAGCGTTTCGTCGGCCAGCGACCAGACGCGCGCGCCGAGCTTGCCCGAGTCGCCGCGACCGCTCCCCTGCGTGGCGAGCCATTTCCGATCCGGACTCAGCGCGGTGAACATCGCCTTCGGATGCTTGGTGAAGGTGCGGATCGTCTGGCCGTTGGCGTCGGCGATTTTCACCGCGCCTTGCTCGCGATTCACGAGGACCAGATCGGCCCCATCCGCAGTAATATCCGCCACGAGCCAGTCCTTCTCCGCCTCGAGCGGCTCACCTTCATCGAAGCCGCCGCCTTCCACCGCTCGATGTCGCCGCAGGCCGTGCGCGACGTTGCTGGTGTAGAGCGTCGTGGCATCCGGCGAAAAAATTGCCGAGCCTTCCTCGCGCTGTTCTTCGGGCAGCGGGAACGACGCCAGCGCCTGACCCGAAGCGAAATCGAACACTTCCACGCCGCCCCAGGTCGCGGCCACGAGGCGCGCTCCATCCGCGCTGAAATCAAGCGCTCCGACCAGACTCCCGGTGTCGCGCGCGCGGGTCGCGGCCAGCTCGCGCACCACGCTGGGGCGGGTCACCTTCATGATGACTCCGCAGAGATCAATGCCCGAGAGTCCGGCCCGAGTGCCGTCGCGAGAAAATTCCACCACGCCCGTTCCGCCGACCCCGGGGAGCACAAGGAGCGTATCGCCGGTGCGCGTGTCCCAGAGACGCGTCGCGCTGTCTTTGCCGTAGCTGATCGCGAGTTTGCCATCCGGGAAATAGCCGAAAGAGAGAATGGAATTGCGATGACCGATGAATTCCTGCTCGAGCGCGCCGCGCGCCGCCTCGAGCACCCGGATACGTCCGTCCGCGCCGCCGATCGCCAGCCGCTTCGAGTCCGGATGCCAGTCGATAATCCGCGCGTCGGCGCCAAGCTCGGTCGTCCATCGTTCCGCAAGCGTCGCCGCATCGAGAATGACAACCTTCCGTCCCGAGGCCGCCGCAATCAGCGCGCCGTCGCGAGAAAAGCGGACGGCATTTGGAACGAGCGCGTTCTCCCAACGCCGGATTTCCTTCCCCTCGTTAGACGAATAAAACACCAGCCCGCCGCCGGCGTTCGCGACGACGAACTCGCCGGAATCCGGACGCCACGCGCAATCGAACGTGAGCGAGGGCTCAGCCGGCGCGCTCTCCGGCAAGGTGGCGACGAGCCGGCCGTCGTTGACCGCCCAGAGCCGGATCGCGTTATCGGCATGGCGAGACAGGAAGAAACGCCCGTCGGGACTGACGCTTGGCTGTGAGATAACACGACCGGCAGCCTTCGCATCGAAACGCATTCGCGCCGGGCCTTCCTGGCCGGTCCACCATTCCAGGACGCCGTGTTCGCGTTCGGTCACCGTCGTTTCCAGACCGGGCGCGAAAGCAAAGGCGAGATTCCCGCGCGGTCGAGCGGGCCCTAATTGGTCCACATGCATGTCGGTTTGCGCCAGGGCCGCCGTTGCCGCGGCGCGCAGCGCAGGTGTGACCTTGATCTTCGCCGCCGCGGCCAGCGCCGCGAGGGCGTCCATCCGCTGCCCCGGCCGCCGCGACCCGCGCAAGCTCTCCGCCCGCGCCAGCTGCGCCTCGAACAACTGCTCCCGCGCCTCCGCCTCGGCTTTCACCGCCCGCTCCCGCGCCCGCTCCAGCGCGATCGCCGCAAACGTCGCCCCCACCGCCGTCAGAAGCAGCAACAGGAGCAAAGCCGCCGGCGCCGGCCGCCGTTTCGCCCAGCGCCCGAACCGCACCGGCGCCGTCACCGGCCGCGCCAGAATATCTTCGCCCGCGAGAAACCGCCGCAGATCCTCCGCCAGCTCACCCGCACCCGCGTAGCGCGCCTCCGGTCCCTTCTCCAGACACTTCAGGCAGATGGTCTCCAGATCCCGCGGCACCGCCGGATTCAACAGCCGCGGCGAAGGCGGCGCCGCACTCATCGCCAGGTGCAAAATCTCCGTCGCCGAAGTGCCAGCAAACGGCGTTCGCCCCGTCAGCAGGTGAAACAGAATCGCGCCTAACGAGTAAACCTCCGACGCCGCACTGCTCTTCCCGTGGCCGCCGGCGAGCGCCTCCGGCGCCATGTAAGGCGGCGTGCCGAGCACATCACCCGTCATCGTCAGTCCCGCTCCAGCCTCCGCTTCCAGCGCAATCCCGAAGTCGCTCACGTGTGGCTCCCCCGCCTCATCCAGCAGAATGTTCCCCGGCTTCAAATCCCGGTGCAGCACTCCGCGTTCGTTCGCGTGCGCCACCGCCTCCGCGATCTTCTGCACCAGCGCCGCCGCCTCCCGCACCGCGAAAGTGCGCGACCGCATCGCGCGGCCAAGATCGGCACCCGCGACATAATCCATCGTGTAGAACATCGCGCCCGCACTCGTGCCGATGTCGTGAATCGACACAATCCGCGGATGCTCCAGCTGCGCGATCGCCCGCGCCTCGCGGCGGAAACGTTCCTGACCGTGCGCATCCGCGGCCAGTGGCGCGGAGATCGTTTTCAGCGCAACGAGCCGATCGAGACTGATCTGCCGTGCAAGGTAAACGACAGCCATCCCACCGCGGCCGAGAATATCGACCAGCTCGTAATCGCCTACGCGCGACCCGATTTGCCAGCGGTGCGCCAGCTCGGAGCTAGCTAGCGGCGGCGTGTTGGCATCCGTTTCATCCCACGAGCCCGCGCCTTCGAGCGCACAACGCGGGCAGATCTTGCCGAGGAATGATCCGTGCAAACGCGTGCCGCAGCGCGGGCAAACGGTGGAAGTTTCGACAGCCATTGTTGCGCAACACTCCGCCCGCCGCGGGCGCTCGAGTGTCTTTCTAGGATTCCGTTTCTGCGGCCAGAACTTTCAACTAATCGCTATCAAGCTCTCGCTCACTCGCTAGTGGTGACGCGTTGCGACCGCTGAGACTACCGAACTCGGCCGGGAAACGCCACACGTCTTTGTCTGCTAGACTGAGCGATTCTTCGGGTTCGCGTTCGAGAACGCTGATCACCCAACGTGCCCAGGAGCATAGAAGCTATCCCAAAACTGTTTTCCAGCGTTGTCATGTTGAGCGTAGCGAAA
>JACCZQ010000296.1 GCA_013695905.1 Chthoniobacterales bacterium | reverse complement strand
GAGATCCCTCGCCGTCTGCGCGGCTCGGGATGACGAGCCCACGCGCGGAAGGGCGGCCCTTGTACTTGCACCCGCTGCGGTCTTGGCGCTTCTTGTCAGCACCCCCATGAAAGAGCACGTCTTTACTCTTGGGATCGAGGAAGAGTTTCAGATCGTCGATCCGGAAACGCGCGAGCTGCGCTCCCATATTCAGCAGATCCTCGGCGACGGAAAAGTCGTCATGCAGGAGCGTATCAAACCGGAGATGCATCAGTCGGTCGTGGAGACTGGCACCGACGTCTGCCACTCGGCCGCCGACGCGCGCGATCAGGTCATCCGGCTGCGCAGCGAGCTGGGCGAACTCGCCGCGCGCAGCGGCGCGAAGTTTGCCTCGGCGGGCACGCATCCGTTCTCGCATTGGCACGATCAACGCATCACCGAAGGCGAGCGCTACGAGACGATCGTGAAAGATATGCAGCAGGTGGCGCGCGCGAACCTGATCTTCGGGCTGCACGTGCACGTCGGCATTCCGAGTCGTGAGATGGCGATTCACGTCATGAACCAGGCGCGCTATTTTCTACCGCACATCTACGCGCTTTCCTGCAATTCGCCCTTCTGGGTCGGGCGGAACACGGGGTTCAAAGGCTACCGTCTCAAAGTCTTCGAGCGCTTCCCGCGCACCGGCATTCCCGACGCGTTTGAAGGGCTCTCGGAATACGAGGATTACTGCAAGCTCCTCGTCCGCACGAACTGCGTCGATAACGCGAAGAAGATCTGGTGGGACATTCGGCTCCACCCTTTCTTCGACACGCTCGAGGTGCGGGTCTGCGACGCGCAATCGCGCGTGGACGACACCATCGCGCTGGCCGCCGTGATTCAGGCGATCATCGTCAAGCTGCACAAATTGCAGCGCCAGAACCTCAGCTTCCGCATTTATCGGCGCCGCCTCATCGACGAAAATCGCTGGCGCGCCGCGCGCTACGGCCTCGATGGAAAACTCATCGATTTCGGCCGTGAGCAGGAACTGGAGACGCGCAGTCTGCTCCACGAGATGCTCGAGTTCATCGGCCCGGAGGTGGACGAACTCGGCAGCCGCGTTGAGATCGAGCACGTCGAGCGGATCATGCGGGAAGGCACCGGCGCCGACCGGCAGCTGGAGGTTTGGGCCCGCACCCGCGACATGCGCGAAGTGGTGGATATGATCGTTCGCGAAACCTATGAAGGGCTCAACATCGCGGAGCCGGGCGGCGCCGTCGCGCAATAAAAATTTAGAGCCGCCCGGCGGCGGCGCGGGCGACGAATTGCTCATGCCCAACGCCTGCGTAGGCTAAGCGTCCTTCGCCATGCCCGATCAGATTTCCACCACCACGATTGATGCCGAGTTGATCCCCGGCGCACGTAATGCCATCCGCGATTGTCTCCGCCTGAAGCCGGAGGAACGCATCACGATCATCACCGATGAAGAGACGGCGGAGATCGCCGCCGCGCTCGAGTCGGAGGTGGAGCAGATCGGCGCCACCTCAGCGGTGTTCATCCTCGAGCATTACGCGCCGCGGCCGCTCACTGGCATGCCGCAGGAGATCCTCGACGATCTCGCAACCTCGCAGGTGAGCATCTTCTGTGCGCAAACGCAGCGGGGCGAGCTCGGCTCCCGCATCGAGATGACCGCGGTCGTAAACAAGCACCGCATGCGCCACGGCCACATGGTGAACATCAGTCGGCCGATCATGCGGCAGGGGATGCGCGCGAATTTCCTGGAGGTGGACGCGCTCAGCCAGCGCCTCGTCGAACGCGCGCGGATGACGGAACGCATCACCTGCAAGACACCGCACGGCACGAACTTCGTCGCCGATCTTTCGCCCGACCTGAAGTGGCTGAAGACCAGCGGCATCATCACGCGCGACAAGTGGGGCAACCTGCCTGGCGGCGAGATTTTCACCTCCCCGAAGAACACCAACGGCACCTTCGTGGTGGACGGCGTGGTGGGCGATTACCTCTGCCAGAAGTATGGCGACGTCCAGGCGACACCGCTCACCATCGAGGTGGTGAACAACCGCATCCACGAAATGTGGTGCGACAACAAAGAGCTGCTCGAAGAATTCCGCGCCTACACCAGCACCGACGAAAACAGCAACCGCGTCGGCGAGTTCGCGGTGGGGACAAACACCGCCTGCACCGAAGTCATCGGCAACATTTTGCAGGACGAGAAAATCCCCGGCATTCACATCGCCTTCGGTCACCCGTACGCGGAGCACACCGGCGCCGATTGGATCTCGACGACGCACATCGACTGCGTCGGCCGCGACTTCGACATCTGGTTCGACGACCGGAAGGTGATGGAGCACGGCAGGTTCCTGATCTGAGGTTGCCGCCTTCCGGCTGAGGCGTACTCTTCACCCGTGATCGCGGACATTCGCAGCCAGCTCGCCCGCACGCCGTTCATGCCATTCGCGATCAGGACGTCGGATGGCAACGAATACCCGGTGCCAAGCTTGGACCACATCCTTATCTCCCCGCGCGGCGGTCGCATCATTGTCACGAATGATGAAGATACGGTCGCGGTGCTGCCGACGTTGCACATCAGCGCCATCGTCCACCAGGTAGCGAACGACTAGCCGCAGCGGAATGCACCCGGAACTTCGCACCCGCTTTAACGCCGAGTTTACGGACGAGCGATATGCCGAGCTGCTCCGCGTCGCGAACGAAACGGAGCGCTGGCCGGTCGATTTCCGCATCTCGGAGACGCCGCTTTTCTTCAGCCCCGCGTTCACAAACGAGGTGCAGATGGCGGCCAATGAAATTGTCGCGCAGGTGCGAACGCCGGAGTTCGCCCGCCACGCTGCGACGGCCATTCCGCCCGGCCTCGAGGTTCGCGACGAAACTCCACACCCAATCTTCCTGCAGGTTGATTTCGCCATCTGCGAGCAGAACGGCCGTCTCACCCCACGGCTGATCGAGCTGCAGGGATTCCCCAGCCTTTACGGGTTCCAGATTCTGCTGCTCCACTCGATGCGGCACGCCTACCCGGCGATCTCTGCAGATTGGCACCCGTTTTTCGGCGGGTTGGACGAGCACGCTTATGTCGAGATGCTGCGGAAGGTGATCGTCGGCGACGCCGATCCCGAAAACGTCGTGCTGCTGGAGATCGAGCCGGAGAAGCAGAACACGCGGATTGATTTCGTCTGCACCGAGACGCTGCTGGGCGTGCGGCCGGTGTGCCTCACCGAAGTCACGCGGCGCGACAACGATCTGTTCTACCAATACGAAGGCCGCGAGATTCGGATCGAGCGCATCTATAATCGAGTCATCTTCGACGAGCTGCTCCGCCGGCCGGACCTGAACTTCGGGTTTAGCTTTCAGCATCACGTGGATGTCACCTGGGTGGGGCATCCGAATTGGTATTTCCGCATCAGTAAACACTCGCTGCCGTATCTCAAAACAGAGCACACTTCGCGCGCGTTTTTTGCCGATGAATTTCCGACCGGTGAGAAGCTGGACGATTACGTGCTGAAGCCGCTCTACTCCTTCGCCGGGCTCGGGGTTGATCTTGAGCCGGACGAAGAAAAGCTCCACGCGCTGGCGGATCCGCACGCGTGGATTTTGCAGGAGAAAGTGAACTATGCCGACTTCGTGCCGACGCCGGACGGCCTGCGCTCGAAAGCCGAGCTGCGCATGATGTTCATTTGGCCGGAAGACGGCGAGCCGCAGCTGGTGAACAACCTCGTCCGCATGAGCCAGGGCGCGATGATGGGGGTGAAGTTCAACAAGAACAAAACCTGGGTCGGCTCCAGCATCGCGCTGCACCAGGGCTGACGCGCCAATCTGGAGGGCAATGCTCCTGTCATTGCCATGCGGCGAGCCAACGACAGGAGCGTTGCCCTCCCAGGCTGGCGCACCGCGGACTTGCGCAGAGCGCGTTCCTTTTCCCTGTGGGAGAAGGTTAGGATGAGGGCAGTGCCAAGCGTCTGCCGGAGCGGAACTCGCTGTGACACCGCACGACTAGCTACGTCGCGAGCGGCGCACCCGTGAGACGCGTGAATGCCTCCCGGTATTTCGCGGAGGTCTTCTCGATCACCTCCGGCGGGAGCGAAGGGGCGGGTGGGGTTTTGTCCCAGTCGAGCGTCTCGAGATAATCGCGCACGAATTGCTTATCGAAACTCGGCGGGCTTTGACCGGTGATGTATTCATCGGCGGGCCAGAAGCGCGAAGAGTCCGGCGTCAGACATTCATCGATGAGCAGGATCTGCCCGTCGACCCTGCCGAATTCGAACTTCGTATCGGCCACGATGATCCCACATTTCGCGGCATGCTCTCGGCCGGCTTCATAGATGCGGAGGCTGCAATTCCGCACCTGCTCCGCGACCTCGTCGCCGAGAATCCGGCAGCATTCCGTCCAGTCGATATTGATGTCGTGTCCGGTTTCGCTCTTCGTGGCCGGCGTGAAGATCGGCTCCGGCAGCTGCGAGGCGAGCGTCAAACCGGTCGGTAATTTGTGCCCGCAGACGCTGCCACTCTCCTGGTATTCTTTCCAACCGGAGCCGGCGAGGTAGCCGCGCACCACACACTCCACCGGGAGCGGCTCCGTCTTGCGCACGATCATCGACCGGCGGCGCAGCCGGTTGTACTCCGGCGCAGCTTCCGGCGGTGGATCAAATTGCACACTGATCATGTGATTGGGCACGAAGTTGAACCGCAGGAACCAGAAGGCACTGAGCTGGTTCAGCACGGCACCTTTGTCCGGGATCGGATCGGGCAGAATGCAATCGAACGCCGAGATGCGGTCCGTGGCGACGAAGAGCAGTGTCTCCCCGAGATCGAAGACTTCGCGCACTTTCCCGCTGCGGAGCTTTTTGATTCCGGGGAGTTCGAGAGTCGTGAGCGGCGGCGGCATGTGAATAGTGATAGGTAGCTGGTGAATAGAAGCAACGCCGCGCGCGTTTCGCCATTCACAATTCACCGATCACCATCCACCTTCCCCTCATGGCTGGCCTCGTCATCAAACCTCGCGCGCGCATTCTGCACGGCCACGATTGGGTCTTCTCCGGCGAGGTGCTGAAGGCGTTCGGCAACCCTGCCGACGGCGACGTGATTTCGCTGAAGGACGGGAAGGATCACCTGCTCGGCAGCGCGATTTACAACAGCAAATCGCAAATCGTAGCGCGGCGCTTCTCGCGCCGAAAGCAGCTGCTCGACCTCGATTTTTTCCAACGCCGCATCGCGCAGGCGGTGGAGTATCGCACTCGGCGCGGTGTGAACCCGGCGCTCTGCCGGCTCGTCTGGAGCGAGAGCGATGGACTCCCGGGTGTGATCGTCGACCGCTACGGCGACCTGCTGGTGCTGCAAACCCTCACCCTCGCGATGGATCAGCGGAAGGAGCTCATCGTCGACGCGCTTAGTGAGCTGCTCCAGCCGCGCGCCATTTTCGAGAGAAACGATGCCCCCGTTCGACGTGCGGAGGGCATGGAGTTGCACACCGGTGTCTGGCGCGGCGATCCATCGGCCACGGCGGAGATCGAGGTGAACGGTCTCCGTTTTTCCGTCGATTTACTAAACGCGCAGAAGACCGGTTTCTATCTCGACCAACTCCAGCACTACAGCACCGTCGCAGAGCACGCGCGCGGACGTCGGGTGCTGGATTGCTTCACCAGTCAGGGAGCATTCGCTCTCGCCTGCGCGCACGGCGGAGCAGCCGGCGTGACCGCGGTGGAAGCGAGCAGCGAGAGTCTCACCGCTGCGCGCGCGAATGCCGAACGCAATCACCTGCAGGTAAACTGGATCGAGCAGGACGTCTTCCAATTCCTCCGCTCCGCCGAAAAAGCCGAAGCAGAGTACGACCTCATCATCCTCGATCCGCCCTCCTTCACGAAAACCAAAGGCGGTCTGCACAACGCCATGCGCGGCTATCGCGAGCTGCACGTGCGCGCTTTTCAATTGCTCTCGAAGGACGGCCTGCTCGCCACCTTCTCCTGCTCCCATCACGTCAGCGAATCCGCCTTTGCGCAGACCATCTCCGACGCGCTGGTGGACGCCCGCCGCTCCGCGCGCCGTCTCCGCCGCTTCGAGCAGGCGCTCGATCATCCGGTGCTGCCGACGTTGCCGGAGACGGAGTATTTCAAAGGCGTGTTGCTCGAAATGATGCCGGGCCGATGAACCCCAGACCCGCCCGCGCCGAGATCACGGCCGAGTTTGAGCAACTGGCACCGTGGGTATTCCAATTCCGCATCGACGGCGCCGACTACGGCGGTCGGGTCAGCGCGCTCGGCGACATGCGGATCGACCACTTCCGCGCCTGCGCGCCGGAGGCGAAGACAATCCTCGAACTCGGCTCACTCGAAGGAGCGCACACCTTCCTGCTCGCCGAGCACGCGCAGCGCGTCCTCGCGATCGAAGGCCGTGCCGCAAACCTCCGCAAAGCCCGGCTCGTCCAGCGACTTCTTCGGGCCGACAACGTCGAGTTCGTCCAGGCGAACCTCGAGGAGACCGACCTCACCAGTTTTGGCAAGTTCGACGCCGTGCTTTGCTGCGGGTTGCTCTACCACCTGCCGGAACCCTGGAAACTCCTCGAGCAACTCCCCCGCGTCGCGCCCAAAGTCCTGATCTGGACGCAGTATGCCGACGACCTCGCTGCGGACACCGTCCGCCATGGCCTCCGCGGCATCGTTCGCGTCGAAGGAGGTGCGGACGAACCGCTCAGCGGCATGTCCCACAGCGCCTTCTGGCTCACCCTTGGCTCCTTGATCAAGGTCCTCACCACAAGCGGCTACGAGCGCGTCCACGTTCTGCACCACGACCTCGAGCACGCGAACGGCCCCGCCGTCGTGATCAGCGCCGCCACCGCGGCCGCCCCACCCGCACAGGCTGCACCGGCGCGTTCCTCGCTCGCGCGACTCTTCCGCCGGAGTTAATCACACGCGCTGCCCCTGCTCGCTGCGAAATACAAGCAGCAGCGCCGCCACTACGCACGCGTTGCGCGAGAAACACGCATCTCGCGGGGGAAAATTGTGGCAATCTGAAGCTAAAACATTTATATGCCTGCCAGGGAGCCGACCATGCGCGTGGGGCGCGGCGCCCGCAACCATTTCGTCATGTCCGAACGCACCCGATCCACTGAACAGATGCTCGAGTTAAACGAGGACGAGGCGAACTCGACCGAGCATCTCGATTCCCAAGTCCAGAAAGCCCAGGAGCAGCTCGTCCTGCTCAAGAAACAGCAGGAGCAGATCGAGAAGCAGAAGCGCGAACTCGAGGAGCTAAGCCGCCGCCAGGAAGAACTGGAGCGCGGCCGCGCCGAAATGGGCGACAAGCTCACCCGCTCCCTCGTCGTCCTGGAGCGCGAGGCGTATGATTCCCAGAAAAAACTCGAGCAGATCCGCGCCACCCGCGAGAGCTTCGAGCAGCACCTCGCCCTCCTCGAATCCATCGACCCGAAAAGCTGGAACCCCGCCGAGCTGCACAAGGAATTGAGCCGCGCCCTCAGCGCCGTCGATGATGCGCGGGCGGAGTTTAGCCAACAGCGGAGCCGCCTCACCGCCAGCTCCGATGACTCCGGCGAAGTCGCGCTGCCCGAAGCGGCGCCCGAGGTAGGACTCGGGGGCGGAAACGGCTTCACGCAGTGGATGCAGATCGGCCTCGCCCTCACCCTGCCGCTGATCGTCTTCGCCACGATCGCGCTCATCATTTTCCTCTGGATGCTTTCCACCGCACAGTAGCTCCGTATGCGTCGACGCCCCTCGAACAGCGGAACGCCGCTCACCGCGAAACAGCAGGAACTTGCTCGCGCGGAAGCGAAACTACAGGAAGACATGCAGAAGCTGCAGCGCGTCATCGCCGAGGCGCCCGCCCGCGCGCGGGAAGAGAGTCGCCGCCAGCGTGAGGACCTGCTCATGCGCGCGTCCGATAACCGGCTCGACGTCTCGCTCACGCTCCACGATAAGCGCTTCGGAGACGGCGGCGTTTACCACGGTCGCCGCGGCGCGTTGCGCAAGGAACGCCGCGAGGGTCGTATCGTCTTCCTTGTGCTCGTGCTCGCCCTCGCCGCCGCCGTGATCTGGCTCATCAGCCATCTGCCGTTCTGAGGCAATGGCGGAAGGCGAACTCGACGTCGAGTACGTCGCGAAGCTGGTCCGGCTCCGGTTGACACCCGAAGAAGCCGAAGTCTTCCAGGAGCAGCTCGCGCACGTCTTGCAGTATGTGAACAAACTCTCCGACGTGGACGTGAGCGGTCTCGAAGCAGCCGCCCACGCCGTGCCCATGTTCAACGTCTTCCGCGAAGACGAGGCCCGGGATTGCTTCACCGCCGGGGAAGCGCTGCAGAATGCCCCCCGCCAGGCGAACGGCCTCTTCGTCGTCACGAAAGTCGTGGAATGACGCCGCGCGACCTGCCGGCGCTCACCATCTCGGAGTTGCAGCCGCTCCTCCGCCGCCGTGAAGTCTCACCCCGCGAGGTGCTGGAGGCGCTCCACGCCCGCATCGACGAGGTGGACCCGCGGCTTGGCGCCTATTTGTCGGTCAACCGCGACACAAGCTTCGCCGCGGCCGATGCCGCCGATGGAACGCTGCCACTCGGCGGCATCCCGATCGCGATCAAAGACAACATCAACGTCGCCGGCGAGAGCTGCACCTGCGCCTCGCGCATCCTGGAGAACTACCGCGCGCCCTACGACGCCACCGTCATCACGAAGCTGCGACGAGCCGGTGCCGTTCCCTTCGGCAAAACGAATCTCGACGAGTTTGCGATGGGTTCCTCGACCGAGAACTCCAGCGCCGGCCCCACCCGCAATCCATGGGATCTCACCCGCGTCGCCGGCGGCTCCAGCGGCGGGTCCGCCGCCGCAGTCGCAGCAGATCTGGCCGTGGGCGCGCTCGGCAGCGACACCGGCGGCTCCGTCCGGCAGCCGGCGGCGCTCAGCGGCATCGTCGGCCTTAAGCCAACCTACGGACTTGTGTCGCGGTTCGGCGTCACCGCTTTTGCCTCCTCGCTCGATCAGGTGGGGCCGCTCACCAAGGATGTCCGTGACGCCGCGCTCCTCCTCAACGCCATCGCAGGTGCAGATCCGCAGGATTCCACGTCGCTCCCGGGGCCGGTGCCGGATTTCACAGAGCACCTTGGACGCGACATTCGCGGGCTCCGGATTGGCATCGTCAAAGAGCACGCGCTCCAGGGAATCGATGCACAGGTGAAAGCCGCCCTCGAACAGGCCACGAATCATTTCCACTCGTTAGGGGCGGAACTGGTCGAGGTGTCGCTGCCGCACACCGAATACGCCGTCGCTGTTTACTACGTCCTCGCCACCGCCGAAGCCTCCGCCAATCTGGCCCGCTTCGATGGCGTTCGTTACGGCCAGCGCGCGGCGAATCCGCAGAACCTGCTCGATCACTACGAGCGGACACGGGCGGAGGGTTTCGGGCGCGAAGTGAAGCGCCGCATCATTCTGGGCACCTACGTCCTGAGCTCCGGCTACTACGATGCGTATTATCTCCGCGCGCAACAGGTGCGGGAGCTGATCCGCCGCGATTTCACCCGCGCCTTCGAGCAGGTGGATGTGCTGCTTTCCCCGACCACACCCGCGCCGGCCTGGAAGATTGGCGACCACGAAGCGGACCCGCTCCAGGTTTATCTCGCCGATATCTTCACGGTGCCGGCAAACCTCACCGGCATCTGCGGCATCAGTGTGCCGTGCGGTTTCGCCGAGGAGAATGGCACCCGCCTCCCGATCGGCCTGCAGCTGCTCGCCAATACCCGCGACGAGCAGCGCCTGCTGCAGGTGGCGCATGCCTATGAGCAAACGACCGACTGGCACCGGCTCCGGCCGCCCTCGCTCGCCGCCTCATGATTGACCGATTAAATAGCGAAGGTGCCTTTCGCGCTTTGCGGTGGCTCTTCGTCGCAGTGCTGCTGGTGTTCGGCTCCATCCCGATCATCAACACCGTCGTCAAAGACAGCCACAAGGATTACGAGCTGTGGCACGACACCGGCCAGAAGGTGCTGCAGGGCGACCCTATCTACCCGCTGCAGCGGAAGAAATTCCCGTTCATGTATCCGCCACCGGCGGCTTTGCTGCTCGCGCCGGTGAGTCTGCTTGGCCAGACCGGCCTTGTCATCGCCCTGGTGCTCCTGAATGCCGCCGCCTGGACGGCGAGCATCCTCCTCTCGGTGCGGCTCGCGACCGGCACATGGAAACGGCCGCACCCGCTCGTGCTGTTGGTGCCGAGTATCGTCATCGTCGTCTATGCGTGGAGCAATTTTCACCTCGGCCAACCGACCCTGCTCCTCCTGGTGCTGACGCTCGGCGCGTTTGTCGCTCTGCAGGCGAAGCGGCAGGTGCTCGCCGGAGCGCTGGTCGGCCTCGCGGCCGGCATCAAGGCGTTCCCGCTCATCATCATCGTGTATTTGATCTATCGCCGGTATTGGGTTGCCGCAGCCTCGTTAGTCTTGGCGCTGGTTTTTCTGCTCATCGTCCTGCCCACGCCTTTTCGCGGATTCGACCAGGCGCGGACGGATCTCCGGCGTTGGACGGAGGGCATGCTGCTGAAGTACGATGATACCGGCGTCGCGCAACGCCCTGGCCGGAGCAACTCCTGGAAAAACCAATCGATCTTCGGCGTCGCCAATCGCCTGCTACGCCATGAGGACGCCGATGAGCGCTTCGGCCCGCACACCCCGGTGTATGTGAACTTCACCAACTTCAGCTTCGAGACGGTGAATCGCATCATCGTCGGCACTGGTCTGCTTCTGGGGATTCTTTACGTCGCGGTCATGCCGCGCCGGAACCGCCGCACCACCGGGACCGACGCCATCGAGTTCGCGCTCCTCGTGTTGCTCATGCTGGTCTTCACGCCGCTGTCGTTCGGCTACCTCTTCGCCAGCCTGCTCTTCCCGTTCACCGTCCTCGTGCAGCGTTGGCTACAAACCCGGAGCCCGCTGCTCCTCTACGGCGCCATGGCCGCGGTCGTGCTGCTGGTCCTAACGATCCCGTTCCAGAAAACAGCACAAATGTACGGCAACACTCTCGCCGCCACGCTGGTGCTGTGCTTCGTCCTCGCGTCGGAATTATATCAGCTGAAGAGCAGCGATTCAGCGACGCCGCAGCACCATCCGGCTCGCGGCAGCTAACCACCGAAAACCGAACCGCAGCGCCACCCCGAAGCTCATCTTCGACGCGCCGCGAGCCCGATCTCGAAACGCGATCGGCACCTCCAGCACACGGAGGTGCCGCCCGCCGCGCACGATCGCCTCGAACGCGATCTTGAATCCGGTGGCGTGCGGCGCCAGCTCCAGCAATCGCTCACGCCGGATGGCAAAGAAGCCACACATGGAATCGTGCACGCCCGTGAGCGGGTAAGCAGTACCTGCTGCGAGGCGCGACATCGCTTTCCGATACAGTGGCCAACCAGGAGTCGTGCCGCCGCGCACGTAGCGGCTGCCGATCACCATGTCCGCGCGCCCGGCGAGGATCGGCGCCACCAGATTCGGAATCTCGCGCGGCGGGTGACTCAAGTCCGCATCCATCACGACGAGGATCTCACCCACCGCCGCACGCGCGCCGGCGATCACCGCACCGGACAGACCGAGTGTCGGCTCCGCCCGCTCGATCAGCCGCACCGGGAACTCTTTGCCTAACGACTGCACCCGCTCCGGCGTTCCGTCCGTCGAGTTGTCGTCGACGATGAGGATCTCGGCTCAATCAGGCACCGCCGCCACGATCCGCTGCACCAGCAACTCCACATTCTCCGCCTCGTTCAGAGTCGGCACCACGATCGAGACGCTGCTGCTCACGCGGCCCGTTTGCCCTCACCGGCACCTTCAGGTTTCGGGTGAAAACGCAGCCACTTCTCGAACCCGACCACCGCATACACCGTTAGCCCGATCCCGGTCATGACCAGCCATTCCCGCAACCCGAGCGGCGCCGAATGAAACAGCCGGTTCATCACCGGCGCATAGGTGAAGAGCAGCTGCGCCGCAACCATCGCCCCGATCCCGCCGATCACCCACAGATTCGAAAACACCCCGATCTTCCACATCGACCGCGTCAGCGACCGGCAATTCAGCAGATAAAATATCAGCACGATCACCACCACATTCACGACCGCCGTGCGCGCCTCCGCCACCGCCTCCGGCCGCTCCTGCTGCAACCACATAAACATCCCGAACGCCCCCAGCAGCATGAACAGGCACACCAATCCCGTCCGCATCAAAAGCGCGAACGTGAGAATCGGCTGCGCCGGATCGCGCGGCGGCCGCTCCATCAGGTCGTGCTCCTTCGGCTCGAACACCAGCATCAGCCCGAGCAGCAGCGCCGTCATCATGTTCACCCAGAGAATCTGCACCGGCAGCACCGGCAGCGCCGTCCCGAGTAAAATC
>JACCZQ010000272.1 GCA_013695905.1 Chthoniobacterales bacterium | reverse complement strand
GATCGCCGTGGCGTCCCATCAGAACAAGGCTGCCAGAGCTAGTGCAGCGCCAGGAGCTGCGGCCCCGAAACAGCCACAGCTAAAACGGCGAGGGCGCGGAGTGCTCACGCGCTTTCGCGTTTAGCGGAGAGGTGGATGAGCCGGCGCGCGCTGGCTTCATTCTTCCCGCGCCACGGGATAGAGCTTCCAGCGTTCGTCGCCAAAAGCGGTGCGGCTGTAGAACCACCGCAGCCGCTCCTTCGCCGAGGAGCGGAAGGCTTCATCCTTCTCCAGCCGCGCGCGGAACTCCTCCGCCAGCTTTGGGTTCTCCTTCATCATCCGCTCCGCCATTGGCTCGATGACGTACGACTCGATGTACTCCGTCTCCTGCAGCACGGAACTGAAGAAGCCCCATTGGAAGAATGAATCGGCCGACGCAGGCTCCAGCAGCACCGCGGCGAGATTGCCGAGCGGCTGATCTGTCGTGACGCGGACGGAGCCGGACGCGAAACGCTCGGTTCGTTTCTCCGGCACCGGCTTCGCATTCACCCGCACGCGACCTTCAAACGCTTCGGATTCAAACTTCGCTTCCTGCAGCCGATACATCGTCACGGGCAGTTCGCGCGCTTCCTCGATTCGTTCGAGCGCGATGCCATGGAGCTGCAGCCGCTCGATGATTTCCGGCCACGCCGCCGGAATCCAATACGCCTTCGGGCGCGCGATCCCGCTGCTGACGCGATTCTGCTTCTGATACGGCACCTTCGCGCTCACCGGCTTGCCGTTGTACTCCACGCGCATCTCGCCGGTGATCTCCGACGGCACCACTCGCGTCTCGATCGCCTTGTATTCCATGGTCTCGTCAGGCTTTTTCGGATCAACATCCCAGGCGAGCGGCACTGTCGCGGGGCGGCGGCGGCGGTCGCTTTCGATCGCTTCGCGCAAGGCCGGACCAGTTTTCGCGACCACGCGCAGCGCGCTCTCCAGCAGCACATAGGTGCCGAGCACACGCTGCTGGTACGGCTTGAGCGAATGATTCTCCACCAGCACGGTCGGCAGGTGGCGCACGTCACCGTAGCCGTTCGAGAAACGCGGATCAGCCATCCACGTCTTGATTCCCTTTTTCCAATCACGCGGGTCGATCCAGTTCGGCGCGTCCACGGGTCCCGGGATGTGGCCCATGGCGGCGAGGTCGTTCGTCACCGCCGGGGTGAAGTTTTTCTCCAGCCAGGTGGCAATGGACGGTGAATGGCCGATCGCGCCGTTCGAGCCAAAGGTGATGTCGTATTGGTAGTCGGCCCCGTCGGTGACGTGCAGATCGAGGTAGAGATCCGGCTGCCATTCGTTCAGCGCGCGCAGCATGGCCGCCATCTCCGGCGCGTCGGCCTTCGCGTAATCGCGGTTCAGGTTCAGATTGCGCGAGGTCGTGCGCCAGCCCATCACCTCCGGCCCGCGCTGGTTCACACGCGAGAAGCGCGAAGTCCGCTCGTGGCCATCGACATTGAAGATCGGCACGAAGAGAAAATTCGCGCCCTCGAGCAGCTCCCGCTTCCGGCCGCCCACCGTCATATCGCGCAGCAACATCATGCCCGCGTCCTTACCGTCGATCTCGCCGGAATGAATGCCGCCCTGCGCCAAGACCGTCGGTTTGTCGCTCTTCCGCAGCGCTTCCGCCAGGAAATGCTGGTCGCGGGAGGCGATCACCATCCAGATGTCGCGACCGTCGGAGGATTTGCCTAACGAGACCAACTGCAGCTCCGGCGCTGCCTTCACCAGCTTGCGCAGCCACTCGACTGTCTCGTCATAGGAAGGCGTGGTGCGGAATTCCTGCTCCTCCGCGTGCGTGATCCAGGGATCGTCTTTCGGCGCGATCAGTTCTCTGCTCTTCCCGTCCCACGGCACCAGCGGCGGGAGTATGGCCTCGACCGCCAGGGCCGCCGAACTGCTGATGATGCTGCACACCCCCACCAGAAGCGCAGCGAGTTTTCTGCTCCTTCGCATCGAGCGATATGGTGGCGGTTCACCCGTCCGACCGCAAGAGCGCGCCATCCCACGGCTAACAACACGCGCGACAATTCTCCCGCAGCAGCTAAGATCGCGGAATGTCGAATCGCCCTCTCCTTTTCACGTTCGCCGCCACCATCGTCGTCGCAGGTGCTGCCGCTCTGCGCGCGCAGGAAATTCCCCCACCAGACGCGCCGCCCGCACAGATCGCACCGCCGACACAGGCACAGGAAGTCGCACCGCCGCCCGCGCAGCAGGTGCAGCTCAGCGAGGTGCATTTCAAAAACCTGAAGGCGCGCGCGATTGGCCCCGCCACCATGGGCGGACGCGTCACAGACATTCAGATCGACCCACGGAACCCGGCGCTGTTCTACGTCGGCTTCGGCACCGGCGGGCTTTTCAAGACCAGCAACAACGGCATCTCTTTCGAGCCTCTTTTTGACAAGGAATCCACCCTCTCCATTGGCGCGATCGGTATCGCACCGACCGATTCCGACATTCTCTATGTCGGCACCGGCGAAGCGACGGACCGGAACTCCGCCGGCTGGGGCAACGGTGTTTACCGCTCGGCTGACGGTGGCGGGACATGGCAGCACGCCGGGTTGAAGGAGAGCCGCGCCATCGGCCGCATCATTGTGCACCCGAAGAATGCCGACACCGCCTATGTGGCAGCGTCAGGTCACCTCTGGGCGGATCGCGGGGAGCGCGGGCTCTTCAAAACGTCCGACGCAGGGAGAACATGGAAACCGATCCTGCAGGCGCAAGGCGCAGCTGCCGCTCGCACCGGGTGCAGCGATCTCGTGATGGATCCGGCGAATCCGGAGATCCTCTACGCCTCCCTTTACGCGCGGCAGCGGACGCCGTGGAGCTTCACCTACGGCATCTCCGCCACGAACGGCGATGACGTGGGCGGCATCTATAAGAGCACCAACGGCGGCGGCACCTGGAAGAAACTCGCCGGTGGATTGCCGGGGCAAATGGGGCGGATCGGTCTCGCCATTTCCGCCAGTAATCCGCGGGTCGTGATGGCGATCGTGCAGAGCGACGAAGGCGGCGCCGCCGACATCATGGACATCCACAGCCGCGCCGGCGGCGTCTTCCGGACGGAAGACGGCGGCGAAACCTGGACGCGCATGAGCGACATCAACCCACGCCCGTTCTACTTCAGCGAGATCAAAATCGATCCGTCACACGATCAGCGCGTTTATGTGCTCGGCTTCTCGTTGCTCGTCTCCGATGACGCCGGCCGCACCTTCCGCGAGGATCACTTCGAAAACGTGCACCCGGATTGCCACGCGCTCGCCATTTTGCCCGGCACCACGCTTCCGCCGAAGCCGGCGAAACCCGAAGACAAGAACAAGCCGCCCAGGCCGCCCATCAACCAGCGGCTACTGCTCGGCACCGACGGCGGTGCCTACTCCAGCTACGGCGGGGGCAAAACGTGGGAGCACCTCGCGCGCATCCCCACGGCGCAATACTACCGCATTTCGATCGATGATTCGCAGCCGTTCTACCGCATCGCGGGTGGGATGCAGGACAACACGAATTGGGTCGGGCCGTCCGGCGTCGGGACGAAGGACGGGATCATGAATGCGGATTGGACGCCGCTGGGTGGCGGTGACGGTTTCTACGTGCAGTTCGATCCGACGGATCGCGACATTTTCTACGCGGAGAGTCAGCAGGGTTATGCCCACCGCACAAACACGCGCACAGGTGAGATGCGCCAGCTGCGGCCGGAACCGGCGGAAGGTCAGCCGGCATATCGCTTCCATTGGAATTCGCCGCTGGTGATGAGCCGCCATAAACCAGGTGCGATTTACCTCGCGGGGAACCGCATTTTCCGGCTCACCGATCGCGGAGAAAAGTTCGCGCTCATCAGCCCTGATCTGACGCACAACGACCCGGAGCGGACCACCACCACCGGCAGCGGCGCGGAGAACTTCGGCGTCGTCTATTCTCTCGCGGAATCGCCGGTGCGCGCAGGTTTACTCTGGGCCGGCACGGATGACGGGCGGCTTTGGGTGAGCGACAACGACGGCGCGAAATGGACGGAGTTAACCCAGAACCTGCCGGAGCCATTCCGCGGCCAGTGGATCGTGCGGATCGAGGCGAGCGCGCACGATCCGAAGGTGGCCTACGTAGCCTTGAATGCCTACCGCCATGGCGATGACCAGCCAATGCTTGTCCGCACCGGCGACGGCGGCGCGACGTGGCAGAGCATCGTCGGCGCAGGGTTGCCGGCGCAGGCGCCCGTGGAGGTGATCCGCGAGGATCCGGGTAATCCGCGCCTGCTCTATGTGGGGACGCATTTCGGCCTCTTCGCGACGTTCGATGGCGGCGCGAAGTGGATGCGGCTAGCGGACATCCCGGCAGTGCGTGTGGACGACCTGCAGATCCACCCGCGCACGGCGGATCTGGTGGTGGCGACACACGGCCGCAGCCTCGCGATCCTGGACGACACCCGGCCGCTGCGTGAGCTGACGCCGGAGGTGGCCGCGCAGCCGGCGCATCTTTTCACCGTCGCGCCGGTCAATGGAGCTTACCTCCTGCCCGGCTGGGTGGAGTGGGCGGGCAAAGCAGATTTCCGCGGCGCGAATCCGCCGGAGGGGGCGGTGTTCACGGTGTGGGTGAAGGAGTTCACCGGCGATGAAATCAAAATTGCGCTCACGAACGCAACCGGCGCACCGGTGGCGAACCTCACCTCGCGCGGCACGCAGGGGCTGACGCGTCTGAACTGGGACCTCCGCCCGACGAAAGACGTGCTGACGCAATACGGCGGGGTCGACGCAAAGCGGCTGGTGGCGAGCGGCGACTACAACGCGGAGCTCACCTTCGGCAAGACGAAGGCGAAGCAGACATTCCGCGTCAACATCGCCGAAGGCATTCGCACTCGTTAGGCCACTTCCCTGGAGGGCAATGCTCCCGTCATTGCCTCGCCGGAGCCCGGTATTGCCCAGCATGTGAAACATGTTAGCCTTGAGACATGAAAACCGTCACGATCCGCGATTTACGGCAGCGTTGGCCGGAAACGGAAAAGGCGCTGGCCGTGGAGCACGAGATTATCATCACCCGCGATGGCCAGCCGGTGGCGAAGCTCTCGCGCATTG
>JACCZQ010000263.1 GCA_013695905.1 Chthoniobacterales bacterium | reverse complement strand
CGCCCACGCTCGGCGGCGGCGCGCCGACGTAGTTGGCAGCACCTGCTCCTTGCCTTCCCCACTTCGCCGAATGCGCCAGACCTCTCCCGCCGCCACTGCGGCGCTCGCGCTGGTGCTGGCGCTCACCTCCGGCTGCAGGGACTCGGCTCCGCCTGGCGCGGTCGCGGGAACACAACCGCCGCAGCTCCGGCAGGTCGCGGTCGGTGAGGTGGAGCTGCATTATACCGATCAAGGCTCCGGCACCACGATCGTCTTTGGCGATCTGGCGGAACTCCTGCGTCAGCTCAACGCCGCGCCCGCCCACGTTGTCGGCACCTCGTATGGAGCCTACACCGCACTGCTGCTCGCCCTCCATCATCCCGACCTGGTGAAAACCCTCACCGTCGCCGAGCCGCCGCTTATGTCCTGGTTATCCGACCTGCCCGGCAGCCCGGAAGTTCTCCAGGATTTCATGTCCCGAATGTGGACACCCGCCGCGGAAGCGTTTCGCTCGGGAAACAGGGAGGCGGCACTTCGCCTGACGGTGGACTACTTCGTCGGCCCCGGTTTGTACGACCAAATCCCGCCTGAGTTTCGCGAGAGCCTGGAAGCGAACGCGCGCGAATGGGAGGCTCTCACCACCTCACCCGAGTCCCTTCCCACCGTCACCAGAGAGGAGATCGGCCGCATCACTAAACCGATGCTGATCATCAAAGGCGAAAAGACCTATCCGATCGGTCAGCTGATTGATCCCGAACTCGCCCGAGTCATTCCACACGCGCAGCGAGAGGTCGTGCCCGATGGCACCCACGAGATGTGTGTCGAACATCCGTCCGTCTGCGCGGGCGCCATCCACGCATTCATTTCCAGCGGACCTGAGAGCGCGTCTAAAACTAAGCACGGAACAAAGAAGCATCCGCAGATTGACGCAGATTATCAGGGGAGCAGCTTCTTCCCATCTGCGTAAATCTGCGAAATCTGCGGATCAAACTGACTTTTTAGACGCCCTCTTAAAGAATCGCTCCGGCATCTGCGGGCGTGTCGATCTCGATACGTCCCTCCGGGAACGGAACACATCCTACAGCGTCCGCTCCTTTGCGCAGAAGCGCCTTCGCTCCGGAATCGCCGGTGAGCGCCAGCAGCTCCGGGAAGCTGCGCCGCGGGAAGAACGCGGGAATGCCGATCGTGCCCGCATATTGTGAGGCGGCCATGTTCTCGCCATCACGCGATGCGGCGATGAGCTGCCGGAGCAGGTCCGCAGACACGTGCGGCTGATCGCATGTGAGGAGAATGGCGGCGCTGGCGGTGTCCGGAAGGGCGGCAATTCCAAGGCGGATCGAAGAGGCGAGGCCGCTCTGCCACTCCCTATTGTCAACAATCTGCACCGTTAGATCAGCAGTGGCCGGCCGGCAGACAGCGGCATTCGCGCCGAGCACCACCAGCACCGGCGCACATCCCGCCTCGAGAGCTGCACGTGCCGCAAGGTGCAGGAGCGGCTCGCCGTTAAACTCCAGCAGCTGCTTCGGCTGTCCCAGCCGACTGGAGGAGCCGGCGGCGAGCACCACCGCGGCGATGTTCATCGCACCATCGCTTCTTCGCTCCGCGCGTGAATCGGTCCTTTGCGGTCGCGCAAAAATCCGGCGTGAGAGTTTGTCATCACCGCCTGGATTTCCGCCACGATCGCAAGCGCCACCTCCTCCGGAGTCTCCGCGCCGACGTCCAGGCCAGCGGGATTGTGCAACTTCAGCGCTGCGACATCCGCCGCATCACCGATCGCTTCGAGCAGCCGCTCACGTCGCCGTCGCGGGCCGAGCAACCCCAGATAGCCGAACGGCAGCTGCACCATTTGGCGGAGAAATGCAGCGTCGCGCCCGAACTGGTGCGTCATGATCACAGCCGCCGTGCGGCTGTCGGCGGGCATCGGCCATTCATCCGGCGCCGTCACGGGGAGAATCTCAGCATCGCCAAACGCGTTGCAATTCTGCTCCGGCCGCGCCAGCACTGTGACTCGCCAGCCTAACGAGCGGCCAAGCCCCACCAGCGGCACCGCGTCCTGTCCGCCACCGGCGATCACCAGATGCACTGGCGGCTCGATCATGTGCAGCAGTGCACCGTCGGGAACTGCGTCCAATAGCGAGACAGGATAACTCCCTAACCTCTCCCGCTCTGCACCTTCGAAGACCGTCAGCATCGCTCCACGCTCACGAGTGGCGAAGCATCGCTCCAGCGCCTGCGCCCACGCGCCGTCGCCCTGCACCCGCTCGATGAAAACCTCGATACACCCGTCGCACCCGAACAACCGGCGCGTATCATACGGCACCAGCACCGGCGTGCCCGTCGCGATCACCGCCGCCGCCCGCGTCACGATATCTTCTTCCAAACACCCGCCGCTCAACGCCCCCACGCTGCTCCCATCCGGCGCGATCAACATCCGCGTCCCGACCGCGCGATAACTGGAGCCCTGCGTCCGCACGATCGTGGCGAGCGCCAGCGGCTGCCCCGCGTGCCGCCGCGCCAACCGCAGCATGTCCTCAAGTTCCTTCAAAGCTCCTCCCGCGGTGGTGCAAAGCAGACGCGCCCGTCGCGGCA
>JACCZQ010000249.1 GCA_013695905.1 Chthoniobacterales bacterium | reverse complement strand
GGTTAATCCAGCAGCGCAAGGGGTACCGCCAGTTCAAACGGCGCCTTCGGAAAACCGTAGTCAAGTGCCGATCATTCGACTGAGCCATTTCGCGAGGCGATCGCCCTGCTCCCAGATCTGCTCGTGCACCTCTTCGGGTTCCAAACCGTCTTCTCTCCACAAGCCAATCTGTTCGATCTCGCGGCGGCAGAGCTCTCGGTAACCATGGAGCGCGCTAACGATCTGCTCGAAGTGCGGGTGCCAATTTGCCGGGCGGGCTGAGTCGACCTGCTCGTGCAGCGTAGCGATGAGCACCGACGTGATATTCTCCCACTCGTGCAGGACGCGCTGCAGCTCGGCCGCTTCTTCCGTGAGCGGCATGGTTGTTTCATCTGATTGCATGCGGCCAGTGTGGCAGCAGGGGTGGGACAAAGGCTGTCCCGCACCGAAAATTTTACTGAAATTTCATCAACGCCGTGATCGCCAGCACCACCAGCGCGACGAGGTAAATCTTCGCCATCAGCGGGAGGATGAAACGCAGCCAGCGTTGATACGGCACGCGCGCCAGCAGGAGCATGCCCATGAGCAACGCATTCGTCGGCACGATCATGTTCGTGAAGCCGTCGCCGAATTGATACGCGAGCACGGCGGTTTCGCGGCCGACGTTCGTCAGATCGGCGAGCGGCGCCATGATCGGCATCGTGACGTAGGCCTGACCGCTGCCGGACGGGATGAGAAAATTGCACACGCTCTGGACGAGCAACATTCCCCACGCCGCGACCACTGCCGCCCCCGCGCCGAGACCGCTCGTCAGCTGCACCGTGTGGGCAATGCCGTTGATGATCGTATCGATCACACCCGCATCGGAGAGCACCACCTCGATGGTGCGGGCGAAGCCGATCAGGATCGCGGTGCCGGAGAGCTGCGCCGCCCCTTCAACGAACGAACGCGCGGCCGCGTTTGGCGAGACGCGGCCGATCACCGCCGCCACCAGCGCCATCCCGAGAAAGAGCGCTGCCAGCTCCACGAGATACCAGCCATGCACGCTCACGCCCCAGATGAACAGCCCCACCATGGCGGCGAAAGCGGCGAGGATCACCACCCGCGCCGGGGTGAGCTGCACGTTTTCCGGCACGATGAATCCTGCGGAATAATCGACATCGCCCACGAGGCTGAGCGAAGGGTCACGCCGGATCTTCTTCGCGTAGGCAAGCAGATGCTGCAGGCCGATTGCGATCATCACCGCGAGCAATCCCCACCGAAGCCACATGCCGGTGCCGGGAGATTGCCCGGCGATGTCCTTGGCAATGACGACCGTAAACGGATTCAACGCCGCGCACCCGTAGCCGACACCCGCGCCGATATAGACGATCCCCATCGCGACGATCGCGTCCATCTTCAGCGAGATACACATCGCCACCAGGATGGGGATGAACGGCATGTATTCCTCCGCCATCCCGACGGTGGAGGAGCCGATCGCAAACAGCGTCATCATCCCGCCGGTGAGCAGCACCGGGTTGTGGCCGAGTTTCTCGATCGACATGCCGATAAACGCATCGATCGCACCCGTGCTGCGGATTACCGCGATCACGCCGCCGACGATGAGCACGAAAAAAATGATTTCCGCCGATTTCTCCATCCCGACGGGAATCTTGGTAAGCGCCGCGTGCCACGGCAGCCGTTCGGCCTCCACATACTTAAAGGTGCCGGGTTCAACTCTGCGGCCCGGCTTCATCTCGGCCGTGCCTGCGGGAAGCACCACGCGCCGCTCTCCGGCTGTGCCTTCCGGCAGCAACACCTCGCGCGCAGCCGGGAGCGGAGTCGCGACTTCCTCGCGGTCGAATTGCCCGGCCGGGATGAAGTAGGTGCAGAGCTGCGCCACCACCACGAGCGCGAAGACCAGCACCAGCGCGTCCGGGAAGCGTGCCGTTTTCATCCGGCGCGATGTTGGGCCGACTCCGCGGGAAAGACAAGGCGTGCAGCAGACGATTGCCGCGCGGGAGAATGGCCGCTAGAACAGCGGTCGGTGGATCTTGCGCTCGCGCAGGTGCATGGCGGCTGGATTCTCGCGGCGGGTTTTATCTCCCTCACTGCGCTGCTGGTGCTCTCGAATATTCCGCGCGCGCGACTCGGCAAAGGCAGCGGCATGACGACGGAAATCGCGGTGCTGCTGCTTTACGCGCTGGGCGCGTTCCTGGTCACGGGACCGCTTCTCCTCGCGGTGGTGCTCGGTGGCGCGATCGCGCTGCTGCTCCACTGGAAGGCGGCGCTGCACAGCTTCGCGTCGCGGCTCGGCGATGCCGATATGCGCTCGATGATGCTCTTCGTTTTCATCTCCATGGTCATTCTGCCGGTGTTGCCGAACGAGGATTTCGGGCCGTACGGCGTCTTCAATCCCTTCGAGATCTGGCTCATGGTGGTGCTGATCGTCGGCCTCAGTCTCGCCGGTTATGTCGCTTATAAGCTGCTGGGCGCACGTGGCGGCGTGGTGCTCGCCGGCATTCTCGGCGGCGTGATTTCCAGTACCGCCACGACCGTCAGCTCGGCGCGTCTCGTGCGCGGCGCGAGCAAAGGCGTCACGCTCGCAGCGTTGCTCTTCATGATCGCTTCGACGATGACTCTGCTGCGCGTCGTCGCCGTGATCGGCGTGGTGGCCGCCGGGAGCTTTGCTGCGCTCGCGGATTCTTTCTTGTCAGTGCGGCGATAAAGAGCGTCGCCCCCCAGTCGTTAGCCTCTCCCGGATGGAGTCGCTTTAGGAGTCGCGCCGCTCGCCCGTGGCGCCGCCGCCGGGGATGCTTCGGGCCGTGCCTTCGCGCTCGCCCGCGCGGAGCGCTGCAACGCACTGAGACGCCGCTGCGCCTCCTTGTTGTCCGGCTTCAATTCTACGACCTTCTTCATGTCGGCGACCGCCTTCTCGTTGTCGCCCATCAGCGCGTAAGTGTCCGCGCGATAACGATGGAAATCCGCATTCTTCGGCGAGGCCTGGATGATGCGGCTGAAATCGTCGATCGCCCGATCGTATTGCTTCAGGTTCCGATGCGCAAAACCGCGCCGCATCCGGCCTTCCACGTCCACCCGGCGGATCGTGTTGATCGCCACATCGTAGTCGGCGATCGCCTTCTTCCAGTCCCTCTTCGTCATGTGCGCGAAGGCGCGGAAACGCAACGCACTGCGGTCGCGCGGTGAAATCTTCAGCGCCTGGTCGAAGTCTGCGATCGCGCGATCGACTTTCTTTTGGTCCAGCGAAACCTGCCCGCGCAGCGTGTAGGGCGTGGCATCGCGCGGCTTCAGCTCAATCGCTCTCGTGAAATCGGCGGACGCCGGCTTCAGCTTGCCGTCCGCCCGGAGTGCCTGGCCGCGGTTGATGTAGTGGGTGGCATTCTTCGGCTGCGCGTCGATGGCTTTGCCGAATGCTTCCGCCGCCTTATCGTATTGTTGTTTCTTCGCCAGCGCCATAGCCTCGCGGCTGTGTTTGGCTGCAGTGCTGCGTTGCGCCTCGGCGCGTTCGACGGGTGCGCAGACGAGCAGGAGCAGCGCGGCGAACCATGTGATGTACCTGTGTGTTTTCATAGTGACTCGTTGGTGCAACGGGAGCCCCGGGGGGCCGCTGCGGTTGTTTGTTAGGCCATTAACTTTCACTCGCGGGATAACGGGAAGATTGCCGCCGCGTTACAAGAATGCAAGGCTGCCGCTCGTGGCCGGTGCTGTGCGAGAAAGGTGCGGTGGGTGCGCATCCGTCGCGGGGGCGAAGCCGTTCACCACTGGGGTGCGCAAAACGCGATGAGTTTTACATTTTCAAACGAGCGGCCGTGGCTGCACGCACTCGCGGTCGCCGGGAAGACGGCGCGCGGGTTTGTCTACCTGGTCGCAGGAGGCGCGACTGCCTACGCGGCGGCAAATGCCAAACGCGACACGACGGACCTGCGGGAGGCGTTCAGCGTGATTTACAATGCGCCATTCGGGCAGGTGCTGCTCGGCACGGTGGCGGCGGGGCTCGGCACTTATGCGCTCTGGCGGGCGCTGGTGGGGATTCTTGATGCGGAGAATCGCGGCACGGGGGCGAAGGCGCTGGTGCGGCGGGCGGCGGATCTCTTCGTGGCGGCGATTTATGTGAGCCTCACGGTGCTGGCGGTGCGGCTTACCCTCGGCGCGAGTGAACGCGGCGGCGGTGGAGATGGCACGAGCAGATGGGCGGCGCGATTGCTGGAGCAGCCGTTCGGGCAATGGCTCGCCGGGATCGTGGGGCTTGTGATTGTCGGCGTGGGAGTTCACCGGCTGCGGAAAGCGTGGCGGGGTAATTTCCCCGAGCTGCGCTCGGAATGGCTCCGCGCTTTCGCGCGCTGGGGGAACGCCGCGCGCGGTGTGATTTTTCTCGTGATCGGCGGCTTCTTCCTGATGGCGGCGATCTACCGCTCGCCAGGGCAGGCGCGCGGACTGGAGGGCGCGCTGCAGTTCCTCTCGAATCAGCCGGCGGGAGCGATTCTCGTGCTGGTGGCCGGCATCGGGCTGGCGCTATATGGCGTCGTCGCGATCGCGGAGGCGTTCATCCTCCACGGGCGGAAGGCGAACGTGCCGGGCGCCTCGTGATTTCCTTGCGTTCCGGGAGCATCGCACATCACTTTCAGCAGCATGGCGATGAACGACGAGACGCACCCGATCATCTGCGGCACCGATTTTTCTGAGAACGCCTCTGCGGCCGCGCGGGTGGCGGCGGCGCTCGCGGCGCGGATGGAGAAGCAGTTGCTGCTCGTGCATGTGGCGGAGCAATCCGACTCGCGCTTTGTCTCGGTGGAGCGGCGGAAGGAAGTCACCGCGCCGTTGCTGGAGAAGCTGCGCGCGGAAGCGGAGCGGCTGGCGAGTTCCGGCGCGCAGATCGAGCCACTGGTGCTGACCAACGGCTGGGCGGAGGATGCGATCGTTCAGATCACGAGAGAACGCGAAGCCAGTCTGGTGGTGGTGTCTTCCGTCAGTAAGACGGCGTTTGATCATTGGACGATCGGCAGCGTCTCGGAGCGGATCGCGGAGAAA
>JACCZQ010000244.1 GCA_013695905.1 Chthoniobacterales bacterium | reverse complement strand
GGTCCGGCCTACGAGGATGTCGATAACCGGCTCATGAGTCTGCAGCTGGTGAGTCAGGGTCTCACGAATGCGGTCATGTTCACGGCGGATGGCGAGACGGTGCAGGCGGCGGAGGTCTTTTATAAGAAGGCCATCCTGGTGGAGCGCGGCAGCTTCCGGCCCGTCACCTACGCGACCAATGACATGCTGAGCGGCGCGAGCGGCGTTTTCCTGAAGCAGTGCGATTACTCGGAGGACGAGCTCGTCGTCCTGATGGAGATGACGCTCGAGAACCTGCTCTCGGAGGGGCAGCTGAATCACGTCGATTTCCTGGCGCGGGTGGACATTCTCGGCGCCTTGGGGCGGACGGTGCTGATCTCGAAATTCGGTGAGTACTACCGGCTGGCTGCCTATCTCGCCCGCTATACGAACAAGATGATAGGCATCGTGATGGGCGTGCCGAGTTTGATGGAGATCTTCGACGAAAAATACTACCTGAACCTCGAAGGCGGCATTCTGGAGGCGCTCGGCCGGATGTTTAAGAGCGGGCTGAAGCTCTACGTGTATCCGATGATCGACGAGAACACGGGGAAATTAGTCACGGCGCACACGATGGAAGTGGCGCCGAATCTCCGGTCGCTGTTTCAGTATCTCATCGATAACCGCTTCATCGAGGAGGTCACCGATTACAATCCCGATTACCTCGGCATTCACCCGCCGGAGGCGCTCGCGATGTTGCAATCCGGAGATCCGGGGTGGGAAAGAATGGTGCCGCCGGAAGTGGTGCAGTTGATCAAGGAGCGCGGATTTTTCGGCTACCGCGCGTCCGCGGCAGCGTAGAGCTCCCGGACGCGCCTTTTTACGCAAGCAGGTGCGGAAATCCGGCGGAAAACGTCGGGCTCGGCACGCTTCCCGCTACAGCATTAGCCAAGTCATGGCGAAGCGCGGCAATTCAGTTATTGGCATCGATCTCGGACAGCACGTCTTCAAAGGCGTCCTGCTCCAGCGCAAAGGCGACAACCGCTACGTGCTGACCAGCTACGCCTCGCGTGAGGTCCCGGAGATCAACACCGCCGACGAACTCGCTCAGCAACTCAAGCTCCTCTTCAAGGACATCGGCAGCAGCGCGAAAGGCTGTGCGCTGGCCGTCTCCGATCCTTCCTCGCTCCTGCGCATCATCGAGCAACCCGACACGCCCGTGGATCTCCTGCGGAGTGCGCTGCGCCTGAATGGCCTCGCCGTCCTGAATCAGGAGTGCAAAGACTTTGTCCTCGATTGTGCCCCGGTCATCAACGGCGCCAACGGCAGCAACGGAGCGAACGGCACCTCCCAGAACGGCGGCACGAATGGCGCGCTCGCGCAGAAGAAGTATCTCGTCGGCGGCATGCTCCGCCCGACCGTGAAGCAAATCTCCGAGGCGATGAGCAAGACGCGCATCACGGCCGACATCCTCCAGCTCGCGCCCGTCTGCTCCTTCAACGCCTTCGAGCTGGCCTACCCGCAGATCTTCGCGAACGACACTTTCCTGCTGCTCGACATGGGCCACCTCCAAAGCACGGTCATGATCGGCAGCAAACGCGAGCTGGTGCTGATCCGCAGCGTCGACTACGGCGGCAAATCACTCACCCAGGCGCTGACCGCCGACGGCGCGCTCGACGCCTCCGCCGCGGAGCTGATGATGCGCGAAGGCGATGCCGGCATGACCGAAATCTGCCGCACCTCCCTCACCCGCCTCGCCACCGAGGTGCGCAACTCGATCGGCTTTTTCGAAGGGCAACACGAGGAGAGCATCCAGCGGATCTTTGTTTCCGGTGGCCTGGCCCGGACCGAAACGATCCTGCAGACGCTGAGCGACGAGCTGGGGCTGCCCTGCGAAATCTGGGACCCGCTCGAGACTTGCGAAGTTGCCCTGCCCGCAGCGAAACGGCAGGCGTTGCCGAACGAATTCGTCTCTCTCAACGTCGCGTGCGGGGCGGCGTTCGAATACCTGCGGAACTAAGGCGCCATGGCACTTCATCTCAACCTTCTCCACGAGGAGATCGCCGAACAACGGCAGCGGCAACGCGATCCCCTCAAGATCGGCCTGATGGTCCTGTTCTTGCTGGGCGTGCTCATGGCGATGTTCTACATGTGGAAGGGTTATCAGACGCTTGGCATGAAAAACCGCCTCGCAACCGTGCAAGCGGAGTGGGCGAAGGTGGAGCCGACCGTCACCGCCGCGCAGACCCGCTCGAAGGAATTGCAAAGCATCATCGGAACGACGCGGGTGCTGAGCGGCATGGTGGAAGGCCGTTTCTACTGGGCGCCTTTCCTGCAGAAGCTTTCCCGTTGCGTCGCGCCGAACGCGCAGCTCACCAGCGTGGACGGCCAGGTCTTTGAGAAAACAAAGACAGTCACCGTCTCGATCGAAGGCATCGCCGCCGGCCGCGAACCCCGCTCCGCCGCAGAAGAGTTGCGCCAGCTGCTCACGGAGCAGCTCGGGCAGAGCTACACCAACGTGAAGGTGGAATTTAAGTCACTCGAAGACCTCGACACTCTGGTCACCGTCGCCGGCGCGCCCATGGCGATGGCGCGTTACCTCCTCAGCGTCACCTTCGATGCCGCCGGACCCGAGGCCGCCGCCTCTCCCGCACCAACCCGCGTTCCAAGATCATGAGCGGATCCAAACTCAGCAAAGATCAGATGCAGAAACTCGCCCTGAGCGGGGTCGGTTTCATCGTGCTCATCTATGTTTACTTCAGTTTCTTCCTCGGACCGCTGAACACCAGTCGCGCCACGATGGAGCGGACAATGGCCGATGTGCAGGCAAAGCTCGCCGCTTCCGAAACCGAAGTGCAAAAAGCACGCAGCCTCGAGAAGAAGGCCAGCACCGCCACGGCGGAATTTGCCGCGCTGAAGGCACTCAGCCCGGAAGGCGCGCCGATCGCCTGGTTTCCGCCGCGCATGCGGCTGTTCTTCGCCGATCAGGGCATCGATCGCGTGACCGCGCGGCTCGAAGGGAACACGCCCTTGACGGAACCCGAGCTGACCGAGTGGGCGCGCTACAGCTGGATCCTCGATGTGCCGCAGACCGATTTCGTCACGCTCGGGAAAGCACTCGCACAGCTGGAAAACGCGGAGCCGCTGCTCACCATCTCGCGGATCAGCATCCGCGCCATGGCAGAAGATCCCCAGTTTCAACAGATCAGTCTCACCGCCAACACCATCGTCGTTAAGCAATGAAACTGATCACCTGCGCGCTTCTTCTGACACTTTGCGGCGGCTGGCAGCTAGCCGCCGGGGCGGACGCCACCTCCACCATGGCAGCGCCCGAGACCGTCGCCACGGACAAGACCACCGCGGCCCCACCTGCTCTGGAGTTGAAGCATAAATCTTCCTTCGCCCTCGAGGAGAACAGCCGGAATCCGTTCTGGCCGATCGGCTGGAAGCCGGCCCCGAAAGCGAATGGCCAGGCGTTGGACGCAGCCGGGCCGGAAGTCCCGCCCGACGCATTCCTCGTCAGCTCCATCACCATGGATGTCGGCGCGCGGTTTGCCATCATCAACGGCAAAGTCATGAGCGAAGGACAGGTGTTCGGACTTCAGCTGGGAAACCAGACGTATCAGATCACCGTCAAGTCGATCGAAGACGGCCGCGTCATTCTCCTCCGGCGCGACCAGGAGATCGAAGTGCCGCTGCGCCGCCGATAAACGGCGCTTTCCTACTCGACGGCGGCGGCGAGTTCCGGCGGCCGCACGATCGCCTGCGAGAACCGGGTGGCGCCGATCAGCACCACCCCCACGCTCAGCACCAGCAGCACGATCGCTGTGACGGCGAGAGCGAAATTGCCCGTGCCGAGGTGATGCCGAATGAGGAAAAACAACGCGGCTAACGTGGTGCAAATCATGAACACCGCCGGCAACAGCGCAAAGAGGTGGCGCCGGGCCCGCTGCACCAGCCAGACGCTCACCGTCGTCAGCGCGAGTGCGGCGATGAGCTGATTCCCGGCGCCGAAGATCGGCCACATCTGCCGCACCGTCCCGCTGACCGCGAAAAAGAACATCATCCCGACCGCGATCGCCGTGTTAAACACCGGGTGCCGCAGCAGAGCGGGCGCCGCTCCCGCGAACAGGTAATCCCAGAACTCGTCGAGAAGGTAGCGCGCGAGCCGCACGGAGCTGTCGAGCGTCGTCACGACGAAACCCTCGATCATCAAAATTCCGATCACCGCCGCCACGGCCACCGGCAGGAAAGGCAGTGCCAGGTTCACCATTCGTCCCACCCCGAGCGCGAAAGCGAGGATCGGATTCGAAGGCGCACCCGCCGGGTAAACCACGCTGAGATACTCCGCCTGCGGCAGCATCGAGGCGACCGCCACCAGCACGAGCACGGCGAGAAAACTCTCCAGCACCATCGCGCCGTAGCCGACCCGTCGCACATCGCTTTCGCGCGGGAGCTGTTTCACCGTGGTGCCGCTTGCCACCAGGCTGTGGAAGCCGCTGATCGCGCCGCACGCGACAGTGATGAACAGGATTGGCCAGATCATGCCGTTGAGCACGCGTTCGCCCGTCGCGATATCGAGCGCGGGCGCCACCACCGGCGCGGTGTGAAAAAGCCCCACCACCACCGTCGAGATGAGCAGCAGCGCCATCCCGCCATACAGCAGCTGCACATTTGTGAAATCGCGCGGCTGCAGCACCAGCCACACCGGCAGGCTGCACGCGGCGAAGACGTAGAACGTCATCAGCAGCCGCCAGGTGTCTCCCGGGAGCACGATCGGCGCGAGAAAGCCGAGCACGATGCTCGCCAGGCAAACGATTGCCGCTACACCGTACGCTGTCACCATCGAGAACCCCCGGCGACGAATCAGCCACCCGAGGATCGGCGCGAAGGCCGTAATCACGAACACCGAAGTCGTCGCGATCCCGCCGATCCTGCCCAGCGTGACACCATTCTGCTCGATCGTGCCGAGCAGGCGCTGCTCCGGCCCCAGCCCCAGCGCCGCGAGCGGATAGGCGGAGGTCAGCGCCGTCACCGAGAGATTCAGAAAAATCGCGTTCACGATCGTGAGGACGAAAATCAGCACGATCAGGTTCAGCAGATAGCCCGTGGGACCAAGCGTGTCCTTCGCGATGCGCGCCACCGAGCGCCCCCCTTCCCGTACGCTCATGAACATCGAACTCATGTCATGGAC
>JACCZQ010000208.1 GCA_013695905.1 Chthoniobacterales bacterium | reverse complement strand
GGGTGACGGAGCACGCGAATGGCGTGACGGCGTTTTATGATATCGATACGCCGGTCACGCTCAGCGCATTGGCGCGCGGCGAATGTGAGTATCTCTCCAGCGAACTGATGGCGCGGTTCTCTCTCTATCTCTCCTTCACGGGCGGACCAACGCTGCGGACGCTGGAGCGTGACTACGGTTCACCGCGGGCACGGGCGCTTTACTGCTCCGTGGACCCTGAGCTGTATTTCCCGGAGGTTTCGCCGAAAACCTGGCTGCTTGGCTACCTCGGCACCTACAGCGATGATCGCCAGCCGACGGTCGATCGCCTGTTGATTCAGCCGGCGGTGCAGCTCACAGCCGGGCGGTTCGTGGTCGCGGGTCCGCAGTATCCGGATTCGATCCAGTGGCCGCCGAACGTCGAGCGCATCATGCATTTGGAGCCGAAGAAGCATCGCGCCTTTTATAATGCGCAGCGGTTCACGCTCAACGTGACGCGCGCCGATATGATCCGCGCCGGCTACTCGCCGAGCGTGCGCCTTTTCGAAGCAGCAGCATGTGGCACTCCGCTGATCAGCGATGAGTGGGATGGGCTGGGGGAATTCTTCACGCCGGGCGAGGAGATTCTGATTGCTCGCACCACTGAAGATGTGCTGGAGTTTCTCCTCGAAATGCCAGAGAGTGACGCTCGTGCCATCGGTGCGCGTGCCCGTGAGCGAGTGCTCGCCGCGCACACCGCTGCGCATCGCGCTGCAGAGCTGGAGGCGTTCATCGAGGAGTGCCGGTATCCGGCGGCGGAAAATCGCAGCGTCTGTGTGACGGAGGAATGACAATCATGAAAGACAAGATTCGCGTGGGAATTATCGGGGTGGGGAATTGCGCTTCGTCGCTTGTGCAGGGCATCGAATTCTACCGGAACGCCAGCGAAGATGAGTTTGTCCCCGGTTTGATGCATGTGGATCTCGGCGGCTATCACGTGCGTGATATCGAGTTCACCGCGGCGTTTGATATCGCGGCGACAAAGGTGGGCCGTGATCTCGGCGAGGCCATTTGGGCGGAGCCGAATAACACGATCAAGTTCGCCGAAGTGCCGAAATTGAATGTGAAGGTGCACCGCGGTATGACGCACGACGGGCTCGGTAAATACCTGAAGAAGGTGATCAAGAAATCGCCTGCTTCGACGGACGATATCGTCGGGATTCTGAAGAAGACGAAGACGGATGTGGTGGTGTCTTACCTGCCGGTCGGCTCGGAGATGGCGACGAAGTGGTACGTGGAGCAGATCCTCGAGGCGGGGTGCGGGTTTATTAATTGCGTGCCGGTGTTCATCGCGTCGCAGCCGTACTGGCAGCGCCGGTTTGAGGAGCGGAAGCTGCCGATCATTGGCGACGATATTAAGTCGCAGGTCGGGGCGACGATTTCGCATCGCGTGATGACGAATCTCTTCCGCGAACGCGGGGTGCGGCTGGATCGCACCTACCAGCTGAACTTCGGCGGCAACACCGATTTTCTAAACATGCTCGAGCGGGAGCGGCTGGAATCGAAGAAAATTTCGAAGACGCAGGCGGTGACGAGTCAACTCGGCCATGCGTTGCCGGCGCGGGATGTTCATGTCGGCCCGAGTGATTACGTGCCGTGGCTCACCGACCGCAAGTGGTGCTACATCCGGATGGAAGGGACGACTTTCGGCAATGTGCCGATCAACTGCGAGATGAAGCTGGAGGTGTGGGATTCGCCGAACTCGGCCGGCGTGGTGATCGACGCGATCCGCTGCGCGAAGCTGGCGCTGGACCGCGGCCTCTCCGGTTCGCTGGTGGCGCCGTCGAGTTACTTTATGAAATCGCCGCCGGTGCAGTTCACTGATGATGAGGCACGGACGAAAACGGAAGAGTTCATCAAAGGCGATGACGCAGTGGTGTTGCCGGGTCCGCCGAAACGGACGAGCAGCCGCAACGGCCACGGCGCCACCAAGCGGAAAACCGCAGCAGCGAAGAACGGCTCGAAGTCAAAAAAATGATGATCGTCGGGTGGATTGGTCTCCTCTCCCTCGGGGAGAGGATTAAGGTGAGGGGGTGCCTCGCCCCGTCGCACAAGCCCGCCATCTCCGAAAACGCTCAACCGCAGCAGAGCGGCTGCTGTGGAGCAAGCTGCGAAACCGGAAGCTTTATGGTTACAAGTTCCGCCGCCAGCACCCACTCGGCGGTCGCTTCCTCGACTTCTTCTGTCTCGAAGCTAGTCTGGCCATTGAGCTTGATGGATCGGGGCATGGCTATGAAGCCCGCCAGATTGCAGATGCAGAGCGAACTGCAGAGCTACTGGAGAATGGAGTGCGGATCATTCGCTTCTGGAATTCTGAGGTGCTCACTAACACCAGCTGGGTCATTGAAGCAATTCTGCTTGAGCTTGATCCGGACAACTCACGCTGGGGTGCACCTGCTCGCCCCTCACCTCAATCCTCTCCCCAAGGGAGAGGAGGAAGAGTGCGCTGCGAGCGTCCGGAGTAATGCGGGAGCGCAGTCTTCAGGCGCTGGATATCGGCCTTTCGGGGCTCGGCTGGTTTTCTTCTTCTCGTCGCAAACTGCCATGCGATCGTTGGTGGTCGTTCGGCAAGGTTTCCGCGCGTCGTGATGGCATGAAGCTGGTTGTCTTTGGCCTCGCGATCAGTTCTTCGTGGGGCAATGGACACGCTACTCTGCTGCGGGCGCTGTTCCGGGAGCTGACTGCTCGCGGACATCACATCGTCTTCTTCGAGCGGGATGTGCAGTACTACTCGTTCAGTCGTGATCTGCACCAGCTGCCGGGCGGGAAGCTGATCTTCTATACCTCCTGGGAGGAGGTGCTCACTACCGCGCGGCACGAACTCTCCGACGCGGATGCGGCGATGGTGATGTCTTATTGCCCGGATGGGATTGCTGCGACGGAGCTGCTCCGCGCGTCTTCGGCGCTGCGGTTGTTCTACGATATGGATACGCCGGTGACGCTGGCGAAGGTGCGCGCTGGTGAACGGCTCAGCTACATCGGGCCTCGGGGGCTGAGCGACTTCGACCTGGTGCTGAGCTTCACCGGCGGGGCGGCGTTGACGGCGTTGCAGGAGGACCTCGGCGCGCGGAAGGTGGCGCCGCTCTATGGCTGGGTCGATCCTGAGGTGCACCACCCGGTCGCGCCTAACGAGCAGTATCGCGCCAGCTTTTCGTATCTCGGGACCTATGCGGCGGACCGGCAGGTGGCGCTGGAGCGGCTTTTCATCGAGCCGGCCCGACGGTTGCCGCAGGAGCGGTTCTCGATCGGCGGGGCGCAGTATCCGCCGGAGTTTCCGTGGGCGCCGAACATCTATTTTCATCGGCACGTGGCGCCGGCGGAGCATCCGGCGTTTTTCTGCTCGTCGCGCCTGACGCTGAATCTTACGCGTGAACCGATGCGGGAGATGGGCTGGTGTCCGCCGGGCCGGATGTTTGAGGCGTCTGCTTGCGGAGCGCCGCTCGTTAGTGACGTGTGGGAAGGGATCGAGGATTTCTTCACGCCGGGCGAAGAAATCCTGCTGGTGCGAACAACTGACGACGCCGTGAACGCGACAAGATTAACAGACGCAGAGCTGACGCGGATCGGGCGGGCTGGACGCGAGCGGACATTGGCTGAGCACAGCGTGAGCCGGCGGGCGACGGAATTTGAGGACCTGCTGGTCACCGCGGGCGGAGAGGCGGTGGCAGCGTGAGCGCGGGAGCGACGGTGCCGATGAGTGCTGCCGAAACCCAGAAGCGGGTCGAGGAACTCGGGGCTTGGTTTCAGAACCTGAACCTGAACGGCGTGCAAACTGCGCCGCAACATTTCCTCGGCGACTACCCGGCGGTGAAGTTTGCACGCTTTGAGGAGGCGCTGCCTAACGACCTCACCGGCCAGAGCGTGCTCGATATTGGCTGCAACGCGGGCTTCTACTCGCTGGAGATGAAACGCCGTGGCGCAGAGCGCGTGCTGGGCGTTGACTTCGACGAACGTTATCTGGCGCAGGCGCGGTTCGCGGCGGAGGTGCGCGGCGTGGAGGTCGAGTTTCGGCAGCTCTCGGTCTATGATGTCGGTACGCTGGGGGAGAAGTTTGACCTCGTGATTTTCATGGGTGTGCTCTACCACCTGCGCCATCCGCTCCTCGCGCTGGATCTGATCCGCGAACATGTGGCGAAGGATTTGATGCTGTTTCAGTCGATGCAGCGCGGGAGCAATGACGCGATGCAGGTGGAGCAGGATTATGATTTCTGGCAGACGGAGATGTTCGCGCGGCCGGACTTTCCCGCGCTGTATTTCATCGAGCACAAGTACGCGGGCGACCCGACGAACTGGTGGATCCCAAATCGCGCCTGCACCGAGGCCATGCTGCGCAGCGCCGGGTTCGAGATCGTCGCGCATCCGGAGGATGAGGTGTTCGTCTGCCAGGTGCGGGAGCAGGAGAGCGAGAGCGACGTCACGCGCGCGACGCGGCAGGCGAAGGGATCTTTCCGCGCCTAACGAGCGTGGCGACTGGCTTATGATCGAAGCGGTCATGTTCTGGAACGAGCCGAACAACAAGTCGCATTGGGACAATCAGCTCGATCCGGAATGGCGGCAGTTTGCCGAAATGGTGAAGCTCGCCGCGCGTGCGGTGGCGGCGGAGAACCCGGACGTGCTGCGGGTGCTGGGCGGGATTTCGCCGATCGATCCGGCGTTCATCGAGCGGATGGGGGAGTTCGGGGTGCTCGATGAGCTGGACGTGGTGGCGGTGCACGGCTTCCCATTGGACTGGAATCACTGGATGCTCGACACGTGGCCGGAGCGGCTGCGCGAGATCCAGGCGGTGACTGATCTGCCGGTGTGGGTGTCGGAAGTCGGCATCTCGACCTTTGGCGCGGAAGAGGTGCAGGAGTTTGGATTGAAACGCACGGCAGAATTGCTGATCGGGCGGGCGCCGCGAATTCATTGGTATTCGTTATATGATTTGCCGGCCGCGTGGCCGGCGACAACGCGGCAT
>JACCZQ010000194.1 GCA_013695905.1 Chthoniobacterales bacterium | reverse complement strand
GGCGTTCGACGTTTTCCACGACGACGATGGCGTCATCAACGACGAGACCGACGGAGAGCACGATCGCGAGCAGCGTGAGCAGATTGATCGTGAACCCGAAGATCTGCATGAGGAAGACGGTGCCGATGAGCGAGATCGGGATGGCGATGACCGCGATCAAGGCGGACCGCCACGAGCCGAGGAAAAGGAAGATGACCAGCATCACGATGAGCAGCGTCTCGGTGAGGGTGCTGAAGACGTCGTTGATGGCGGTGTTGATGTAGTTCGTGGCGTCGAACGCGATCCGGCCTTCGATGCCGCTGGGCAGCTCTTTCTGCAGCTGCTCCATCTCGGTGCGGACGCGTTTGATGACGTCGATGGAGTTCGCGTTCGGGAGCACGAACATGCCCATGAACACGGCGCGCTGACCGGAGAACCGCACCTCGGTGTTGTAATCCTCGGCCCCGAGGACGACGTCGGCGATTTCGCCGAGCCGCACGAGCACGCCGGCTTCTTCGCGCACGACGAGGTTCTTGAAATCCTCGACGCTGTGGAGGTCGGTATTGGCGGTGAGGTTGACCTGCACCATCGCGCCTTTCGTGGAGCCGATGGCGGCAAGGTAGTTGTTGCTGGCGAGCGCGCGGCGGACCTGCGAGGGGCTGACGTTCAGCGCCGCCATCCGATCGGGTTGCAACCAGATGCGCATGGCGAAGGTGCGGCCGCCGAGAATCTCGGCGCGCTGGATGCCGGGGATGGCGGTGAGCCGCGGCTGCACGATGCGGCTGAGGTAATCAGTGATCTCGTTCGCCTGCAGAATATCGGAGGTGAAGCTGAGGTAGGCCGAGGCGAACTGGGAGTCGGACGACGCGATGTTGATGACGGGGATTTCGGCTTCGGGCGGCAGGTCGCCGCGGACCTGGTTTACCTTGGAGCTGATCTCCGACAGCGCTTTGTTCGAGTCGTAGTTTAGCTTCAGCCGCGCGGTGATGGTGGAGATGCCCTGCTTGCTCTCCGAGGTCATGTAATCGATGCCGTCGGCCGCAGCGATGGCGCGCTCGAGCGGGGTGGTAATGAAGCCGCGGACCAGCTCGGCATCGGCGCCGATGTAGGCGGTGTTCACCGTGACGGAGCCGATGTCGCTGCGCGGATATTGCCGCACATTCAAGGACGAGATCGCCTGCGCGCCCGCGATCACGATGATCAGACTAACGACCAGTGCGAGGACCGGCCGTTTGATGAAGAGATCGGTAAAATTTTTCATCGGGTTGTCTGCGCGGAGCGACCCCTCATCCTAGCCTTCTCCCCGCGGGAGAAGGGACTCGCTTTCCGTGGCGTAACGCCGCCAGCGAAACGACGCGCTCCCGCAGGACTCGCCTCCCGCGGCGGACGAAGAGAATCGACGCGAGGGAAACGGTGCGCGCTCGCAGGACTTTCCGTGGCGGGAACGGCGTCTCGCCGCAAGCGAACGACGCACTCCCGCAGGACTCGCTTCCTGCGATGGAGGGAGCGAATCGGCGCGAGTGAAACGACGCGCGCTCGCACGGCCCCCCTCTCCCTGAGGGAGAGGGTTGGGGTGAGGGAGAGAGGCGGGGCGCATCATTATGTATTCGCCGGCTGCGGGTTTTCCTCCGGCTTCGGCGCGAGCGTGTTATCGATCACCACGTCCATCTTGTTGCGCAATTTAAAGACGCCGCTGCTGACGATCTGGTCGCCAGCTTTCAAGCCTTCGGTGACGGCCACGAAATCGCCGCGCGTCTCGCCGATGCGGATGAATTGCTGACGCAGCACGAGTTTCTCTTCCTTCGTCTCCTCGTCCTGCTGTTTCTCGATGACGTAAACGGAATTCCCGAATGGCGCATAGGAGATCGAGGTGGCGGGGATAAAGAGCGTCGGGTTCTTTTGCGGCAGGACCACGCGGACGCGCGCGAACATTCCCGCACGCAGGCTGTGATCGGGATTATCGAGCGTCGCCTGCACACCAAGGCTGCGGGTGGCGGAGTCGATCGCCGAATTGATCGCGGTGAGCTGCCCCTCAAACTCGCCTCCCGGGACGGCATCGGAAGTAATCTTCACCGGCAGGCCAACCGCGACATCGCCGACCTGCTGCTGCGGGAGGGAGAAATTCACATACACCTGGTCGAGCGCCTGCAGCGTCACGAGGCGATCACCCGCGGACACCATTTGGCCCACGTTCACCTCGCGGATGCCGGCGATGCCATCGAACGGCGCGCGGATCTGCTTCTTATCGATGACCGCCTGCATGTTCTGCACGGAGGCGTCGCGCTGCTCGAACTTCGCGGCCGCGGCTTCGAATTCGGATTTGGAAATGACGCGACGCGCGGCGAGATCGCGGGCGCGGTCGAGATCGGCCTTCGCCAGCTCGGCATCGGCCTGTGCCGAACGGAGCTGCGCCTCCTCGCCGGAGGTCTCCAGTTTCACAAGCATGTCGCCTTTCTTCACCGGCGTGCCGGATTGAAAAGCAACTTCGCTGACCATGCCCGGAATCTCCGCGCTGATGGTGGCGCCCTGCACCGGCGCGACGGTGCCGACGGCGGTGATGGTCCGCTCCCACACGCCCTCCTGGACGACCGTGGAGGTGACAGTGGTGGGCGGCATCTTCATTGCCTTACCCGCCGAAATCATGCTGAAGATCTGCGCGCCTTTGGTGCCGAAGATGAAGACGGCGAGCCCGAGCAATCCAAGCAGCACCAGCACGATCGGCAGCCAGCGGCGTCGTTTCCGCGGTGGTTTACTCGACGGCGCGACGGGGGCGGAGCTGAGGGATTTACGCGAGAGCAGGTTCGTTTGCATGATCGAAGAGGAGGCGCCAAAGCTGGCGCACTACCTTGAGTTGACGTTCGCGGCGTTCGGCTGCGGGGACCTGGGCGTGTTCGAGAACGTCGCGCATCATGGAGCCGCGGGCGGCGGCGAAAATGAGTTCGGTGACTTCACGCGCGGTGAGGCCGTGGGGAGGGGATTGCATCTCGGGGGCGCGGGCGACCACTTCCGTCACGCCGGCCATGCCCGTCTCCAATACGTCCCGCACGAGACTGGCGATGCGGGGATTCCGTCCTGCCTCGGCGAAAAGATCGACCACAAAGGCGCAATGCAGCTGCGGCTGCTCCTCGCAGCAGTGGGCGGTGAG
>JACCZQ010000173.1 GCA_013695905.1 Chthoniobacterales bacterium | reverse complement strand
CAGGATCGTGAGCGTCACCTTTTGGCCGGGCACGCCACGGAGGACGTTGACCGCATCCTGCAGCTCCATGCGCTCGGTGGAGGTGCCGTTGATCCGCACAATCTGGTCGCCGGAAAGAATGCCGGCCTTCGCCGCGGGCGTCCCTTCCATCGGCGTGATCACCGTCAGCAGGCCGCCTTTCATCGAGACCTCAATCCCGAGCCCGTTGAAGCGACTCCGCGTGTCGTCCTGCATGTCGCGGAAATCATCCGGATCCATGAACTGGCTGTGCGGGTCGAGCGACGCCAGCATGCCTTTCATCGCGGCGTAAATCAGATCGTGATAGCTGATCTTCTTATCATCGACATAATCCTGCCGGATCAACTGCACCGCGCGCGCGAAGACGGAGATCTGCGCGTAGCCGGTTTCATCCTCGGGGCTGGCGGCGTGGGCCGTATAGACACGCACCCCGATCAGCAGATTCGTGAACAGCAGACAACCGAAGAGGCTGAGCAGCAGGCGGCGCTTCATGATATGGGTGCAGTTTGCAACCGGGCGAGATCATCGCGCATCGGGAAATTTTTGGCAACGCACAAACGTCGGCTAAACTTCCGCGCCGCTCCCCTGCATGAAATTTCTCCTGCTCCTCGTGCTCGTGCTTGCCCTCGCCTCTCCCGCTCGCGCGGCTGCCGCACCTCAGGATGCCGATTTCGAGAAGGTCGCCGAGGAATATATCAAAGGCTGGCTCGCCGCGCATCCCATCCAGGCGACGAGTCTCGGCTTCCACGAATACAACGGCCGGATCAACGATTTCACCCGCCTCGCGATCGACGCCGAGCTTTCGCGGCTGCGGCGATTCGATGAACGCCTCAAACGCTTCGACCTGACGAAAATGAGCCCGCGCGCGGCCATCGATGTGCGCATCCTGCAGACGGCGGTGAAGAAGGATCTCTTCGAGTTGCAGGAGATCGGCATCTACGAGAACAACCCGATGACCTACGCGCAGGCGCTCGACGTCAGCGTTTACATCAAACGCAATTTCTCGCCGCTCGAGGATCGCACCCGCAGCATTGTGCAGATCCTCAGCCAGGCGCCGAACATCATGATCGCGGCGAAAACAAATCTCGCACCCGTCCTGCCGCGGCCGCAGGTGGAGCTCGCGATCCAAATCGCGCGCGGCGGCTCCGATTTCCTGAAGAGGGAACTCGTCGAAGCGCTCCAAGGCGTGAAGGACGAGAAGCTGCTCGCCGCCTTTCAACTGTCGAATCGCCGCGCTTCGATGGCGTTGAACGATTTCGCGTCGTGGCTGGAGAAGGAGCGGCTGCCGAAAGCCACCGCCGACTGGACGCTCGGCGCGGAACGCTACCGGCGCTTGCTCGCGGAATCGGAGCTGGTGGACATCGCGCCGGCGCGGCTGCTGGAGATCGGGATGTTCGAGCTGGGTCGCGAGCAGGAAGCGTTCGCGGAGGCGGCGAAGATCATCGATCCGACGCGACCGGCACACGAGGTTTTCAAGGACGTGAAAAAGGAGCATCCCACGCCCGAGAGTCTGGTGCCGGATACCGCGAAAAACCTCGAGGCCATCCGGGAGTTCGTAGTGAAGCAGGATCTCGTCACGATCCCGTCGAAAGTTCGCGCGAAAGTCGAGGAGACACCGAAATTCGCCCGCGCCACTTCCTTCGCTTCCATGGACACGCCGGGACCATTCGAAAAGAAGGCGACGGAGGCCTATTACTACGTCACGCCGACGGAGCCGGAGTGGCCGCCCGAGCAGCAGGAGGAGTGGCTCACGGCGTTCAATTATTACACCACCGACGTCGTCTCAATCCACGAGGCCTATCCAGGGCACTACACGCAATTCCTGCACCTGAACGCCTCCTCCGCGAGCAAGGTGGCGAAGATTTTCGGCAGCTACGCGTTTGTGGAAGGCTGGGCGCATTACACCGAGAAGATGGTCATCGATGCCGGCTATGGCGCCCCCACCAGCGAATCCCCTACCGAGGAAGAGATAAAACGCGCCGCCAAATACCGGATGGCCCAGGCCGATGAGGCGCTGCTGCGGCTCTGCCGGCTGGTGGTCTCCGTCCGAATGCACACGCAGGGCATGACCATCGAGGAAGCGACGAAGTTTTTCATGGAGCATTGCCACTACGAAGAGAAACCGGCGCGCTCCGAAGCGATGCGCGGCACGTATGATCCAGGTTACCTGAACTACACGTTAGGCAAGCTGCAGATCCTGAAATTGCGCCGCGACTACGAAGCGCAGGAAGGCGACAAATTCTCCGCGAAAAAATTCCACGACGAGATGCTGAAGCACGGCATGCCGCCGATCCGTCTCCTGCGCGAGATCATGTTGAAGGACAAGACGAAGTGGGGCGAGCTGCTGTAGCGGGGCGCCCTGATGAGTTGGCTGGTTCATAAATTCGGCGGCACGAGCCTGGCCGATGCGACGCGCTTCCGCCGCGTCGCCGCGATCCTGCGCGCCGAACCGGGCGAACGCAAAGCGGTCGTCGTTTCCGCCATGGCCAAGGTGACCGACGCCTTGATCGATGTCGTCGAGCTGGCGCGAACCCGGGACGACGCCTACCTGCTGCGCCTCGACGAACTGAAAGCGCGCCACCTGCAGACCGCGCAGGCCCTGCTCTCGCCCCAGCAGCAGGTGGCGTTCGCCACCACGTTGGAGTCCGATGGCAAAGACATCACTGAATTGCTCCGCGGCGTTTACCTGAGCCGCACCTGCTCGGAGCGGACGCTGGAACTGATCACCGGTCATGGCGAACTGTGGTCAGCGCAGTTGCTGACGGCACATCTCGCGGCGGAGGGAGTCCCGTGCAGTTATCTCGACGCCCGCACCGTCCTGACGATCGAGCCCGGCGAGCTGGCGGTGAGCGTGGACTGGACGCGCTCGCAGGCGCAAACGAACGAATGGCTCGCCGGCCTAACGAGTGACTGGGCCGTCATCACCGGCTTCGTCGCCTCCACCCCGGATGGCATTCCGACGACGCTGAAACGCAACGGCAGCGACTTCTCCGCTTCCATTTTCGCGAAGCTGCTCGGCGCCGGCGCCATCACCATCTGGACCGATGTGGACGGCGTGCTGAGCGCCGATCCGCGCCTCGTGCCGGAGGCGGTGGTGCTGGAGGAGGTCTCGTATCAGGAGGCGACGGAGCTGGCCTATTTCGGCGCCAAGGTGGTGCACCCAAACACGATGGCGCCCGCCATTGAAAACAAGATCCCCATCTGGATTCGCAATACTTTCAACGCCGCGCATCCCGGCACGAAAATCCACGAACGCGCCGCCTCCGCCCATCCGGTGAAAGGCTTCGCCATGGTCACCGGCATGGCGCTGCTCAACGTCGAAGGCACCGGCATGATCGGCGTGCCCGGAGTCGCGAATCGCCTCTTCGGCGCCTTGCGCGAGGTGGGCGTCTCCGTCGTCATGATTTCGCAGGCCAGCTCGGAACATTCGATCTGTTTCGCAATTCCGGAGCCGCAGACGAGCCTCGCCCGTGCCACCCTCGAGCGCGCGTTCTTCGCCGAGCTGCACCACCGGCAGATCGAGCGCATCGACGTGCAGCCGGATTGTGGCATCCTCGCCGCCGTCGGCGATAACATGGTCGATCATCCGGGCGTGGCGGGAAGATTCTTCACCGCGCTGGGCAAAGCGCGGATCAACATTCGCGCGATCGCGCAGGGTTCCTCCGAGCGGAACATCTCGGCCGTGATCGATCGCGTCGATGCGCAGCGGGCGCTCCGCGCGGTCCATTCTGCCTTCTATCTTTCGAACCAGACGATCTCCATCGGCGTCATCGGCGCAGGGGTCATCGGCGGCACGTTCCTCGATCAACTCCGCGCCCAAATGGAGACGCTGAAGCGCGAGTTTAAAATCGACCTGCGCGTGCGCGGCATCATGAATTCCAAGCGCATGCTGCTGAGCGACGGGCGCACGCTGGAGAACTGGCGTGAGCCGCTCGCGCAGAGTGAAACCGCGCCCGAGCTGGTGCAGTTTACCGACCACGTGCAAGCGGACCATCTGCCGCATGCGGTGATCGTCGATTGCACCTCGAGCGCGGAGTTGCCGGCGGAATATCTCGGCTGGCTCGAGCGTGGCATTCACCTCATCACGCCGAACAAAAAGGCGAACAGCAGCGACATGGCGTTCTACCGCCGGTTGCACGCCGCCGCGCGGGCGCGGAACCGGCATTTTCTTTACGAGACGACCGTCGGCGCAGGTTTGCCGATCCTCAACACGCTGCGCGATCTCGTCCAGACCGGCGACACGGTGCAGCAGATCGAGGGTGTTCTCTCCGGCACGCTTTCTTATCTCTTTAATACCTACGACGGTCAGGTGCCGTTCTCCGATCTTGTGCGTGATGCGCGGCAGAAAGGCTACACGGAACCCGACCCGCGCGATGACCTTTCCGGCATGGATGTGGCGCGGAAGCTGGTCATCCTCGCGCGCGAGATGGGTCTCGATCTGGAGCTGCAGTCGGTGCAGATCGAGAGCCTGGTGCCGGAGACACTGCGCGGCGGGACTGTCGATGAATTTCTAGCGCGCCTCCCGGAGCACGACGCTGACATGAGCAAACTGGATCAGGAAGCGCGCACCAGCGGCGAGGTGCTGCGGTTCGTCGGCGTCGTCGATTCGGCGGGGAACGCCGCGGTCGGGTTGCGTCGTTATCCGCAGACGCATGCCTTCGCCGGCACCACTGGAAGCGACAATATTGTGGCGTTTACGACCGCGCGTTATCACACGCAATCGCTCATCGTCCAGGGTCCCGGCGCGGGGCCGGAGGTGACCGCTGCGGGCGTGTTCGCGGATCTGCTTCGGCTGGCGTCATATCTCGGCGGCGCCAGTTAAAGGCCCTCGCGTTATCCCACGGCAGACTCGTCCGCTGCGGCGCCGTTCTCCTGCCCACTCTCTGGCTCCGGCAGCAGCTCCGGCGCCTGTAACTCGCGCGCGATCTGCTCCACCTGCGGCAGCACTTCGATTTCCATCCCCATCGGCGCGGCGCCGAGCTCCTTGAACTTGCGCGCCGTGACCAGCACCCGCGTCTCGATGTTGCCGGCGGCTTTGTTGAATGCCTCGACGGAACTGTTCAGACTTTTGCCGAGCCTTCCGAAGTGCACCGACATGTCGGCAAAACGTTTGTAGAGCTCACCGCCGAGCTGGCTGATCTCGCGCGCGTTGTGCGCCAGTTTCTCCTGCTGCCAGCCGTAGCAAACCGCCATGAGCAGCCCGATCAATGTCGTCGGCGTGGCGAGGATGATTTTTTTGTCGGCTCCGTATTCGATCAGCGTCGGGTCGCGCTCGAGGGCGGCGCTGAAGAAGACTTCGCCGGGCAAAAACAGGACAACGAAGTCCGGCGCACTCTCGAGCTGCTCCGTGTAAGCCTTGCGTGAAAGCTTCTCGATGTGGCTGCGGACCTGCGCCGCATGCTGGTCGAGCAGACGCAGTCGTGTCTCATCGTCCGGCGCCTCGAGCGCTTCGAGATAGGCGTTGAGCGGCGTTTTCGCGTCCACCACAATGGTCTTGCCGCCGGGCGGATGAACGATCAGATCGGGCCGCAATCTGCCCTCTTCGGTGTGGAGCGTCGGCTGCTCCACGAAATCGCAATGTGCCACCATTCCGGCAAGCTCCACCACGCGCCGCAATTGGATTTCTCCCCAGCGCCCGCGCACCGCCGGCGCCCGCAAGGCGCGCACCAGATTTCCTGTCTCGGAGCGTAGATGACTCTGCGTCTCGACGAGCGATTGCACCTGCGTCCTCAGGGCCTCATACGCGCCCGTTCGCGCCGTCTCGAGGTCGTGGATCTTCGCATCGACTTTGTCGAGCGATTCGCGCATCGGTTTCACCAGCGCGTCGATGGCGCTGTGACGCTGCGCGAGGTCGCCCTTCGCGTGCTCCTGCGTCTTCTCGAGGGTACTCTTCGCCAGTTCGAGGAACGAAGTGTTGTTGTGCCGCAAGGCTTCGGCCGAGAGTGCCTTGAAGGCATCGGAGAAACGCGTCTGCGCTTCATCGAGCACCGCAAGTTTCTCTGCGTTCGTCTTTCGCTCCTGGTCCAGCTGCGCTTCCAGGGCCATTACGCGGGCAGAGGCGCGCGTGTGTTGCTCCCGAAAGGCGCGCGCCTCCTGCGCGTTGGTCGAGGAGGCGAGTTCCAGCTCCGGGATGCGCAGAATTTTCTCATGTGCCGCGGCCAGCGCCTGCGACAATTCCGACATGTAGCCATTCAGCAACGCCTCGCTTTCGGCCACGGCGATGCGCTTTTTCTGCTGCATCAGCACCCAGGTGATGCCGATCCCGAGGAGCAATGCCGCCACACCCACCCCGATGAGCTGAAGCATCTGAATCATCGTCACACTGTAATCTGTCTTTCTCCATCGGCGGAAGTCGAGACATCTCTAATCGACGCCGCTCACGGGCACAGCCGCTAAGCACCTCACGTAAAATTTTAAATTCAGAGGCAACCCCGCCTAAGCTGCGCCGCGATTGGAATTTGCAGCGAATCCGGTGCGCCGGCAGCTCGCTCGGCTGCATAAGTCGGCGCGGTCGTGGTGAAAGGGTTCTTCTGCCCCGCAGTTGCACAATTTTTGACATGAAAATTTACATCAGCGGTCTCTACTCCGGCACCAGCCCGCAACCGGGCATCGGCCTCTCGCGGTCTCTGCGCATTGCGTATCCGGACGCCACCCTTGTCGGCGTCGAATACTCGAACAGGAGCTCGGGAATACACTGGCCCGGCTTTGACGAGCTATGGTTGCAACGCCCGTGGGAGGAGCTGGATCTCGCCGCCTATGGGGAGCTGATCACCGAATTTCTCGAAGATGGGGCACTCTGGATTTCCGGGACGGACCTGGAGGCGCTCTGGCTTGCCTCCGTGTTTCCGGAGGGGCATGCGAATCTTCTCAGTCCGCCGGCTGCGGGATTGAGCCGTATCACGAAGCCCGGCGTGGAAGCGCACCAGGGCCTGCCGCTCCAGATTCCGCCGTTCATCTCCACCGATCATTCGGATTGGGATCTGCACGCCTTCTGCCGGAAATACGATTGGCGCGTGTGGCTGAAAGGCCCCTACTACGAGGCGGTGCGGACGCGCTCGTGGGATGCGTTCGAGGCGGTGCGTTCGACGCTCTCGAAGGTTTGGTCAACTCAGAGACTTTTCCTGCAGTCGCACGTCTCTGGCTACGAAGAGTCGGTCATGCTCGCCGCCTATAAAGGGGAGCTGCTCGGCTGCGTGGCCATGCGCAAACGCGAGCTAACGGAGGAAGGAAAAACCTGGGCCGGCGATGTGACGCAGGTGCCGGAGGATTTCGCCGCCCCGCTGCGGGAGATCATCCGGAAGGTGAACTGGACAGGTGGTGCAGAGCTGGAGATGGTGCGCGATCCTGAGGGGCAGCGTTGGCTGCTCGAATGGAATCCGCGTTTCCCGGCGTGGGTGCACGGCGCCACGATCGCGGGGTGCAACTTACCCGCCATGCTCGTGGAAGCCGCCACCGGCATCCCCGCGGAAGAAACAAAGGCGCAGACGGAGGAGTTCACACGCGTGGTGCTGGAGGTGCCGGTGCGCTCGCGCTATCCGCTGCCGCCGCTGCCCGAGCCGTACGCAGGTGGTGTCGGTCACTCGATGAAGCACCCGTCCGGCATGCCGGCGCTGGCGGAACGACTCCACAAACTCCACCCGCACCTGATGAGCGCGAGCG
>JACCZQ010000167.1 GCA_013695905.1 Chthoniobacterales bacterium | reverse complement strand
CTTCCGGGGAGCGCACGCTTGTAGCGTGCTGGTCGAGGCATTCTGCCGATACAGGCTTTTTGAGGGTGTGGCTGAAGGAAAAGCGTTCCTATCTGCAGGGAGCGACGCTGCTTGCGCCGCGGCTGGTATCCGAATGTCTGAGAGGCTGCGACAGTTTTGGAAGTTCGTTTTCGCAGAATGCGAAAACCAGCCGCTGCAAGCGTGCGCTCCCCGGAAGCTGTGGCAACGCCGCTGGTGTTATCTCGCGCAGATCCACACCTCGCGGGTGAGGTGAATGACTGCCGTGGCAATTCCCCACCAGCAGAGCACGACGAATCCGGCGGCGGGCGCGGCGAAGAGCAGCGTCGCAATGGCCAGAATCCAGATAAAGGTGTTCCGCCTGCCGCCGACGAGCCGCACCTGCTGATCGAAGCGGGTGGCGTCGTCGAGGTCGCGGCCGATTTTGCGTTTCACAAGGCCGCGGCCGGCGCGATCGAGCAGATCGAGCACGAGCAACACGCCGACCAGCCACCAGGCGTGCGGCACCTGCTGCGTAGAGTGGAAGTGGTAGGCGAGCGCCAGCCACCAGGAAGTTTCAAGGACGTAATCGAGCTCGTGCTCCCACTCGCCAACCTCGGTGGTTTGCACCGTCACGCGGGCTTGTTTGCCGTCGAGACCGTCGAGCACGCCGACGATGAGTGCGGTGATGACGCCGCTCCAGATCCAGCCGCTGGCGAACTGCACGATGACGGTGAGGCTGACGAGCATCGTGAGCAGCGTGAGCTGGTTGGGCGTGATGCTGGTCTTGCACAAATGTGACACAAGGAATGTCTCGATCGGGCCGTGGATTCGCGCGGGGATGTCGAGGGTGCCTTTCTGCGCGGTGTCGAGGATGAGTGATTCTGCGAGGCGGCGGTGTTCTGGTGCAGGAGCGGGGAACCACAGCGGCCGCACGTGACGGCGGGTGCTGACGATGTAATCGGACTGCGCCGCCACATCGACACTCGTTAGGCGGGTGGTGGCGAGTTCTTCGCGGAGTGGTGCGTCGGGATTGAGGCTCGCGAGCGTGGCGCGGTGGAGGAGCACCGGGCCCACGAAGTGGCCGCCGGTGACCTGTGTCACGTTTTCGAGCAGCGGGCGGAGACGGTCGGGTGGTGCGGAATCGTAGAGTGCTGCGGATGTTTCTGGTTCGAGCAGCGCCTTCAGGAGGCGCGGGTCGCAGTAGCTGTCGGCGGGGACCACCAGCACAGGCCCCACCTCGGACGTGAGCTGCTGCGCGGTGACGTCCCTTGTGTCGCAGATTCGGAGTTCCACCTGCAGTTTGGCGCGGGCCCACGAGGGTTTTTCCAAGTGCTGGTTGATCTCGGCAAAGGTGGTGGTGAGCACGGTGGCTTCACGAAAACCGAGCCGCTGCGCGACACGCAGGTGGCGTTCCAGCATTCCCACTCCACACAGCGGCAGGAGAGCTGCAGGCGCGTCCGCTATGATATAGACGTGAGGGAGCGGACGGGCGGACACTGAAGCGGCAGCCTTCCAGAGGAGGCGCTTACGTCAAGTATTGTGCGCGGCGCGGTAGGTCTTACTATAACGACATGAGCACTACAGCCGTCGCGGAAGAAACGAACCAGCTGGAGCAGCTGAAGCAGTTCACGAAGGTGGTGGCGGATACGGGGGATTTTCAGACGATCCGCGAATTCGAACCGCAGGATGCGACGACGAATCCGAGTCTCATCTTCGCGGCGGCGCAGAAGGAGGAGTATGGGCACCTGCTCGAGGAGGTGGTGAAAGACCGGAAAGGCTCGGCGTTAACCGGGACTGCTCAGGTGGAGGATATCATAGATCATCTGCTGATCTCTTACGGGACACAGATTTTGCAGATTGTGCCGGGGCGGGTCTCGACGGAGGTGGATGCGCGGCTTTCGTTCGATGTGGAGGCGACGCTGCGGAAGGCGCGGCAGTTGATCGAGCTTTACGAGAAGCAGGGGATCGGGCGGGAGCGGGTGCTGATTAAGATCGCTTCGACCTGGGAGGGGATTCTGGCGGCGGAGGAGCTGCAGCGGGATGGGATCAAATGCAATATGACGCTGCTCTTCTCGCTGGTGCAGGCGGTGCGCTGCGCGGAGGCGAAGGTGCAGCTGATCTCGCCGTTTGTGGGGCGGATTTATGATTGGTTCAAGGCCGCGAAGGGGCGCGACTACACGGGCGCGGAAGATCCGGGGGTGCAGTCGGTGCAGGAGATTTACACTTACTACAAGAAGTTCGGACACCCGACGGAGGTGATGGGGGCGAGCTTCCGCAACGTGAGCCAGATCGTGGAGCTGGCGGGTTGTGATTTGTTGACGATCTCGCCGGAATTGATGGGGCAGCTGGCGGAGTCGCATGAACCTATGGAGCGAAAGTTGTCGCCGGAGAAGGCGAAGAGCGCAGAGTTGGAGCGGATCACGCCGGATGAGAAGACGTTCCGGTGGTTGCTCAATGAAGACGCGATGGCGACGGAGAAGACGGCGGAGGGAATCCGGAAGTTTGCGGCGGATATCGTGAAGCTGGAGAAGCTGGTGGCGGGGAAGATTTAATCCGCAGATTTGCAGATTGACGCAGATTTTTCTGCGGCTGCCCATCTGCGTTCATCTGCGAAATCTGCGGACGAATCTCTGTGTTCAACGTCGTGCTGGTCGAGCCGGAGATTCCGCCGAATACCGGGAATATCGGGCGGCTTTGCCTCGCGACGGGATCGACTCTGCACCTGGTGCAGCCGCTGGGGTTCTCGATCGATGATCGGCAGCTGCAGCGTGCGGGGCTCGACTATTGGAAGGAGGTGGACGTGCGGCTCTGGGGCTCGTTCGACGAGTTGCAACAGGCGCAGGGAGCGGACGCGCGATTCTTTTTTCTGACGACGAAGACGCAGCGGGCCTACTACGCGCAGCAGTTTCGCGCGGGAGATTTTCTCGTGTTCGGCCGGGAGACTAAAGGACTGCCGGAGGTGCTGCTCGCCGCAAACGCGGATCATTGTCTCACGATCCCGATGCACGGGACGCGCAGCCTGAATCTGGCGACGGCGGTGGCGATCGTGCTGTTCGAGGCGGTGCGGCAGAATGCGACAGCGTGAGGAGGGGGTCTTCGCCTCGCGTGGCGGGACCGCAACTTCGGGCGGAAGTGGTGGTTGAATATACAGCTTCTGCAGCTGTCTAACTCCACCACTATGAAACACTTTTTTCTCGCGGCTTTGCTAGGGACTTTCGCGCTGCCAAACGCCGCTTCCTTTGCCCAGAGCGAAGACGAAGCGCGCGCCGGGCGCGCGCAGCAGTACGACGCGCGCCGGAATGCCGCGATCGAGCGGATGATCGCACCTTCGACCCGCGCACAGGTGCAGCAACAGCAGCCGCAGGTGCCGCGGGTCGAGCGTCCGCAGCGCAGCTCGCCTGGTGGCGGTCGGCAGTTCAATGCGACACCCCGCGTGCGGCCGGAGCGGCCTTCGTTCAGCGGAAATCCAGGCGCGACGGCGCAGCCGCGGCCGCGTCGTGAATGGCAGGGCAGCGGTGGCGCGGAGACACGGGATCGGGCGAACCGCACCCGCTCCGGGCGCGGCGGCGGGGATGGGATCCGGAATCGGATCGGCCGCGGCGACATTGCCACAAATCCTGATGTGCAAGATCGGGAGGGGTTCACCCGGCGAAATTGGCAGAATCGCGACGGCGGTACCACGGACTGGCGAAATCACACCGGCGGCGATCGCGATTGGCACAACCGCACCGGCGGCAACCGTGACTGGCACAACCGCAGCGGCGGCAATCGCGACTGGCACAACCGCGGTGGCGAGCGCAACCTGAACCGCGGCGGCAATTGGTCGCATCGGCACCGGCATTGGGATCGGACGCGGCGCGATCGCGGCTGGTGGAGGAGCAACTTCACAAACTTCATCCTCTTCGGCGGCGGCTATTACTACCTGCACAACAACTACTGGTATCCTGCTTACGGCTACGACCCGTACTTCACCACCTACGTCTATAATGCGCCGCTCTATGCCTACAACGGCATGTCGCCGCAGCAGGTGATCGCAGAGGTGCAGGCCGAGCTGCAGCGGCAGGGCTATTATCGCGGCGGGGTCGATGGATCGTTCGGTCTCATGACCCGCCGGGCGTTGCTGGGTTTCCAGGAAGACAACGGTCTGCCCGTGACGGGCGAGATCGATGAAGAGACGTTGGCGGCGCTCGGGTTCGAATAAGCGCGGGGCGAAGGCGTCGGATTTAGGTCGGTAACAACAAAACAACTATGAAAAAACTACTCGCATTGACCCTTTGCTTCGGCCTCGTGGCGCCGCTCGTGGCGGACGCGCAGGGCCGTGGCCGGGAGAAGAGAGAACAGAGGGAACAGGAACAGGCTGCAGAGGAGGGCGAAGAGCAGCAGGAAGAGCGCGGCCGCGGTCGCGGACGTGGACGTGGACGTGGACGCGGCCCTCGCGTGGAGGAGCAGCAGGTGCAGCAACAGCAAGCTCAGCAGGTCCAGCAACAGCAACCTCAGCAGGTGCAACCTCAGCAAGTGCAGCAACAGCAACAGGAGCAGGTGGACGCTGCCGTCGGCACACGTCGCACCCTCCCTGCTGTGCAGCGCGAAGGCTTCCGCCCGCAAGTGAATACGGAAGTGAATACGCAGCAGCGTCGCTCCGCGCGTGGTGATTGGCGGCAGCGCCGCGGTCCTTCGAATCAGTCGTGGACCTATAACGAAGCGCGCCGGCACCTCGGCCGTCACGGCACCCGTGATCGCTCCTGGTGGCGCAGCAATTACAATCGTTTCGCGCTCTTCGGTGGCGGTTATTACTACTGGGACCGCGGCTACTGGTATCCTGCCTACGGCTACGATTCTAGCTACAGCACCTACACGTATGATGAGCCGATCTACGGCTACAATCAGATGGAGCCGGGTCGCGTGCTCCGGAATGTGCAGATCGAGCTGCGCCGGATGGGTTACTACCGCGGCGCGATCGACGGCTTGATCGGCCCGATGACGCGCTCAGCACTGACTCGTTTCCAGCGGGACAACGGCCTGCCGGTGACGCGCCGGATCGATGGTCCGACGCTGGCGTCGCTCGGCCTCGTCTAACCACTTCAGCTGAAACAAATCGGAACCGCGCGGAGGAGCGATCTTCCGCGCGGTTTCTTTTTGTGAGGCGCGCGCTGATTGCGCAGGCGGCGCGAATGAGCGAATGCTGCGCGCATGAGTTCGTCGCAGCTGGTCGCGCAGGATTTACGCCGTTCGTTCCGCATCGGGGATCGACGCATCGAGGTGTTGCGCGGCGTCTCGCTGGAGGTGCAGGAAGGGGAGGCGGTGTTCCTGGTCGGCGCGTCGGGAGCGGGGAAGACGACGCTGCTCTACACGCTCGCCGGCCTGGAGCGGCCGGAGTCTGGCACGGTCACGTTTGAGGGGCAGAGGCTCTACGTCGGCAGCGCGTCGTCGCAGGCGAAGCTGCGGAACCAGAAGATGGGTTTCGTGTTCCAGGGTTACTTCCTTTTACCGGAGCTCACCGCGATCGAAAACGTGACGCTGCCGGGGATGATCGGTGGCCGGCGTGATCAAACGGCAGCGGAAGCCAGCCTCCGCGATGTGGGGCTGGGGGAGCGGATGCACCACCTGCCGGCGGAGCTCTCGGGTGGGGAGCAGCAACGGGTGGCGATCGCTCGCGCCCTCACGAACGATCCCGATATCATTTTCGCCGACGAGCCGACAGGGAATCTCGACTCGAAGACGGGTGACGCGATCATCGATCTGCTGCTCGGGCTGGCGCGCGACCGCAAGAAGACGCTGCTCGTGGTGACGCACGACAGCCGCCTCGCAGCACGTGGTGATCGCGAGCTGCGGATGGTGGATGGAAAGCTGGCCTGAGGCTGCCGCAGGCGAATTATCCTCGGAGCCCGCACAGCCTCGTCATAGGTGAGCATCCGGGCGTGATGGTGAGCGGACCGCCCGCCGCGTCGGGAGACGCGGCCTACACGACGGCGACCGTCGCGAAACCCATCGTGTCGTTATGCCGGGCGTTGTAGGCCGTGGTCTCCTGACCCGGCGGGTGGGTGACGTGACCGTCGCAGCGGCGTGATGATGAGCCGACCGCCCGCCGCGTCGGGAGACGCGGCCTACAGAAACCTGCTGGTGCAGCCGATCCGCCTCCCGCTCGGACCGTATTTGCCGCTTGAATTGGCTGCAGGAGCGTTGATCGTTTTTTCGTGCTTACAAAATCTTTCACAGCTGACGGCGATACGATGGTGATGGATGGGCCGAAGGCTCGTGGCGGGGCCGTGAAGCCCGCGAACGAAAGTGCCGGCGGCGGCTCGGTCACGGAGAAGAAGCAGCTGACAATTTATCTCGACGGGGAGTTCGTGCCAGAATCCGAAGCGAAGGTGTCGGTCTTCGATCATGGGCTGCTTTACGGCGACGGGATTTTCGAGGGAATCCGCTTTTATAACGGGCGCGTCTTCCGGCTGGGCGAACACCTCGATCGCCTCTGGGACTCGGCCCGTTCCATTTGCCTCGAGATTCCCATCAGCCGCGAAGAAATGACGGAAGCACTGCTGGAGACGATCCGGCAGAACGGCCTCAAGGATGGGTACATCCGGCAGATCGTCACGCGCGGGGTGGGCAATCTGGGCCTGAACCCGGCGCAATGTAAGCGCCCGAGTATCATCATTATCGCGGCCACGATCGCGCTCTATCCGGAAGATGTTTATCGCAACGGCCTCACCATCGTGACCTGCGCCACGCGTCGCATGAACGCGGCCGCCCTGAACCCGGCGGTGAAGTCGCTGAATTATCTCAATAACGTCATGGCGCGGATCGAGGCGAATCTCGCCGGAGCCGACGAAGCGTTGATGTTGAACGATGCGGGGAACGTGGCGGAGTGCACCGCGGACAACGTTTTCGTCATTAAGAAAGGGCAGATCTTCACGCCGCCGATCAGCGCGGGGGCGCTGCGCGGTATCACCCGCGCGGTCGCCTTCGAGATTGCGGACGAGCTCGAGATTCCCGTCAAAGAAGTCGATATCACGCGTCACGATGTCTTCGTGGCGGATGAATGCTTCCTCACCGGAACGGCCGCTGAAGTCATTCCGGTGATCAAGGCGGACGGACGGGTGATCGGCACCGGAAAGCCGGGCCCGATCAGCACGCGCATGATCGCGCGGTTCCGGGAGCTGGTGCGCGAAGGCGGCACGCCGATTTATTCCTGATGCCGGAGGCGCGCAGCAATCGGCGCAAAAGGTACTCAAGCAACCCGCGAGTTGAATGTTCTCTCTGCGACGTGGTCTAATCTACAGCGATGTTGTGCGACGTATGCAAATGCAATGATGCGACGGTTTTCCTGACGCAGATCCTGGAAGGGAAGATGCAGAAGGTGAACCTCTGCGATTCCTGCTCGAAAGAAAAAGGCGTGCAGGATCCCACCGGCTTCGCCCTCGCGGATCTGCTCCTCGGGATTGGCGCGGCGGAGGAGATCGAGAAGGGGGCGCCGACGCAGCGCTGCGGCGTCTGCGGATTTACGCAGGCGGACTTCAAGAAGACCGGCCGGCTCGGTTGCAGCGCGTGCTATCTTACTTTCGCGGAAGGTCTCGGCAGTCTGCTGAAGGCGATGCACAAAGGGACCGAGCATATCGGGAAGCTGCCGCAGCGGGCGCATCGCGAGATCGAGCTGGGCGACAGGATGAAATCCCTGAATGCGAATCTGCAGAAGGCGGTGACGGAGGAGGATTACGAATCGGCGGCGTCGCTTCGCGATCAAATCAAGAAACTAGAAATGGAGATCGCCAGCTGATGAAATTCGCAAATGTCATTGCCGTAGGTGGCGAATGGTTGCGCGGTGAAGGGCCGCACCACCAGATCGTCGTGAGCAGCCGGGTGCGGCTGGCGCGCAATCTTCGGCACCGTGCATTCCCCGGTTGGGCGAAGAAGGCGGAGCGCACGCAGGTGCTTGAGTTGATCAAACCTCGCGTCGAAGAGCTGCCGGAGATGCAGGATTCGTTCTCCGAGGTGCTCCAGGATTTAACCGCACTCGAGAAGCAGGTGCTGGTCGAGCGGCACCTGATCAGCCGGGAACATGCGGCGAAGAGCGTTGGGAGCGCGGTGATCATGAACCGCCGCCAGACGCTCAGCATCATGGTGAACGAAGAAGATCATCTGCGGATGCAGTCGATCCGGTCCGGGTTGCAATTGAAGAGCGCTTTCAAGCTGGTGGATAAGGTGGACAGCACGCTCGAGGCGAAGCTGGATTTCGCTTACGACCCGAAGCTCGGCTACCTCACCGCGTGCCCCACGAACGTCGGCACCGGCATGCGCGCTTCGGCCATGCTGCACCTGCCGGGTCTCGTCTTGAGCGAGATGATCAATCAGGTCATCCAGGCGGTGAACAAGATCGGGCTCGCCGTCCGCGGCCTCTACGGCGAAGGCACCGAGGCGATGGGCAATCTCTTCCAGATCTCAAACCAGACCACGCTGGGCGAGAAGGAAGAAGAGATCGTCACCCGCCTCAGCAAAGTCATCGAGACCATCATCGAGAAGGAACACGACGCGCGGCAGATGTTGATCCAGCGGAAGTCGAACACCCTGTGGGATCAAATCGGACGCGCCTATGGCGTGCTCACGTTCGCTCACGCCATGACTTCGAAGGAAGCGCTCAACCTGCTTTCCATCATCAAGCTCGGGGTGGACCTCGGCGCCTTCCCCGAAGATCGCCGGCTGCCGATCGACGAACTGTTCATCGACACGCAACCCGCCCACCTGCAGAAGAGCTCGCAACAGAAGCTGAACGCCGACGAACGCGACGAACTGCGCGCCCAAATCATCCGCGACCGTTTGCGGCTCTTCCCCAAGCCTGATATTAGTAAAGTGGCGCGGGAGTCAGCGAACGGTTCGACTTCCGAGCCCCAAACTAATGAATAATTTCACACCGCGGGCCCAGCAGGTCCTGGCGCTCGCCCGCAAAGAAGCGGATCGCTTCAACCATAATTACGTCGGCACCGAGCACCTGCTGCTCGGGCTGATCAAACTCGGCCAGGGTGTCGCGGTCAACGTGCTCCAGAAGATGGGCATGGAC
>JACCZQ010000157.1 GCA_013695905.1 Chthoniobacterales bacterium | reverse complement strand
TCATCATGACGCGCTGGCGGGAAGGCTGGCGCGGCGCCTTCGGCATGGGCGTGGAGCACGGGGCGTTCTGCGCCGGGTGCTGTTGGGCGCTGATGGCGCTGCTCTTTGTCCTCGGCGTGATGAACATCCTCTGGATCGCCGCGCTCACCGTTCTCGTGGCGCTGGAGAAAATGCTCCCACGCGCGAAGTGGCTCAGCACTGCGACCGGCGTGCTGCTGGCCTGCTGGGGCGGCTGGGTGCTGCTGCGCGGCTGGAGTGGTTTGATTGGCTAAGCAAACGCGCTGCTATCGTGGGCATTGCCGTTGTTTGTGGCGCGATTAGATTCCTGCATGCTCGAATGGGCTTCCTGCGCCGCAGTTGAGCGCTCGGCTGACAAGCAGTTGCGATATCAACAAAATCTCGCGGGTCGTTCGATCGCCATTCTCATCCTGCCCTGCGCGAGTTGGCCCAAGCTGGAGCGACACGCGACGAAAATCGCATCCGCCGTGGCTGCTATGACGCCGGGCGTTTACCTTGAGCTGCAACTCGATTGACGCATCCGCCTTTCGCTCGCGATAGTTCCGGAATGCGCGCCCGATTCCTGACACACTGCACGTTCGCAGTGTTCACTTCGCTCCTCGTCATCAGCATTTCCCTGGCAGCTGAGAAACCCGACGACGCGCCGCCGAAGAACATCAGCCAGATTGCCGAAGCGTACGTGCACCTCGTGCTGGCGATGGGGCAGCACGACAAAGATTACGTCGATGCCTTTTACGGCCCGGCGGAATGGAAAGCCGCGGCCGAGAAGGAGAAGAAGCCGCTCGATGCCATTCGCGAGGAAGCGATGAATCTCTTTAGCGCGCTGTCGGAGTTGCCGGTGCCCGAGGCAGAGCTGGACCGGCTGCGGCACGAGTACCTGGCCAAACAGCTCTCCGCGCTCGAGGCGCGGGTGCGGATTGTCAAAGGCGACAAGCTCAAGTTCGATGACGAGACGCGCGCGCTTTACGATGCCGTCGCGCCCACGCGTTCAGCCGCGCATTTCGACAAAATCCTCGCGCAACTGGAGGAGAAAATCCCCGGCGACGGCCCCCTCACGAAACGTTACGAAGAATGGCGGAAGCGTTTCGTGATTCCGAAGGACAAACTCGACGCCGTCTTCCAGCTCGCGATCGACGAATGCCGGAAGCGCACCGCTGCACATCTGGAGCTGCCGGCGGACGAGAGCTTCACGGTGGAATACGTCACCGGGAAATCGTGGAGCGGCTACAACTGGTATCAGGGGAACTACCGCAGCCTCATCCAGGTGAACACCGACCTGCCGGTTTATATCGATCGCGCAGTCGACCTGGCGGCGCACGAAGGTTACCCCGGTCACCACGTTTACAATGTGCTGCTCGAGAAAAATCTCGTCCGCGATCGCGGCTGGGTGGAGTTCTCCGTTTACGCGCTCTTCTCGCCGCAATCACTCATCGCCGAAGGCACCGCCAACTACGGTCAGCAGGTGGTGTTCACGGAGCCGGAGCGGATGAAATTCGAGCGCGAGGTGCTGTTCCCCGCCGCCGGGATCGACCCGAAGCTGGTGGAGGAATACTACGCCGTGCAGAAGATGACCGAGGAGCTGAGCTACGCCGGGAACGAAGCGGCGCGGCAATATTTGAATGGCGAGATCGATGCAGCCGCCGCGGCCGATTGGCTGGAGAAGCGTGCGCTGATGGAACGGAAGCGCGCCGAGCAACGGGTGCGGTTCATCGAGCAATACCGCAGCTACGTGATCAACTACAACCTCGGCGAAGACCTCGTGCGCGAGTACGTGGAGAAGAACGTCGAACATCAAACATCGAACATCGAACATCGAAGTGGAGCGGACCCGGAGCGGGCGAAATTCGAAGCGCGCTGGAAAGTCTTCGGCGAGCTGCTCTCGTCGCCGCGGCTGCCGAGTGGATTACGTTGAACGCGGCTGACATTTCCTCGCTGTTCCCTCACCATCGGAATCCGCTTTGATGCGCCCGCACGAATCTAAAGAAGAAATGAACCCCGAAGAAGACACAGAAAAGCCCGCCAACGAGAGCAATTCAGGCGCTTCGGAATCGCAGCAGTCGCCGACCCGCCGCGGCTGGCTGCGCGACTTGCCCCCGGCCCAGGACCCTATGGGAGCCGGTCGGGATGTTGTCTCTTCCGCATCGGAACCGGCGGACTCTGGCGAAACATAGAACTGCTGGGCGGCCGTGCAGCGGATGTGCGTTTCTTCCGCTGCGGGGGCTGCTCCGGAGCGTTAGCGTTTTTCCGGCCGCGCAGTCAGCGGCTTCTGCAGCAGTTCTACCGCCCGGTCGCGCACGCTCCGCGCCAGCTCGATACCTCCCACAAACTTCTGCTCCGCCGCGTGGAGCTCCTTCTCGGAAGGTTTCGTTACCACCACGCCGTAGAGCACGGTCCACGCATTCCGTGATCTGCTGCGCATACGCTTCGCCAATGATGTCGAGATCGGTTCTCAATGGAACTAATGCTGACAGCATGGGATCCGGGAAGCGATCCGCGAATGGCACCCGCGGCCCCGAGGTTGCAAAGCAGCCAGTCGCTTCCATAATAGCAATCGCCTGCTCGCAGGACACACACGGAAGGGTGGCTGAGCCCGGTTTAAGGCACTCGACTCGAAATCGAACGTGGGGTTAAACTCACCGTGGGTTCGAATCCCACCCCTTCCGCCACCTCGCAAAATAGAGGTTGCCCGGGCGTTTCTTACAACGTAGCCTACAACAAATCATTGTTGTCACGCGTGTCTGAAGAGCCTGCGTCGGGCGCTGCAGAAGCGCGGAATGGACGCTATCGGACTCGGCTGAGGTGCCGAATTGCCACACGCGCCAGACTTAGGATTGCGAAATCATCGATTTCTGAGCGTTTCACGCCGTTGCAGTTCA
>JACCZQ010000156.1 GCA_013695905.1 Chthoniobacterales bacterium | reverse complement strand
GGCGCGAGGAGGCCGAGCGCGAGCAGCGGAAGGAGAGCGGACTTCGACCGGCGCATGGTTGAATTTCGAAAAATGGTGCACGGCCGAGTGCACTGATTGAGGCGCGGCATCTGGGGGCGAGATCTGGAGAAAAAAAACACACGCGGCCATCAGCCGCGTGTGTTCTTCTTCGAGAATGTAAGAGAGTTTAAGGCTTGGTCGTTTTCGCCGGAGTGGCGGCAGGGCTCGCCGCCGGTGCGGCCGGTGCGGCTGCAGCGGCCGCGGGAGCTGCTGGGGCGTTCTTGTTCAGCGCGGTGACGACGTCATTGGTGAACTCGACCGTGTCACGCGAATACATGAGAAGCGGGACGCCGTTGAGGCTCATACCGGACTTGTCGAACACGAGGTCGAGGTTGTTGGCGCGGACCCGCTCCATGACGACGTCGGTGATCTCCTTGACGATGCCTTCGCGCATGCGGAGGGCCTGTTCCTGCAGCTGGCGCTCACGGGTCTGGCGGAACTCGTTGATCTCGCGTTCCATGTTCTTGATGCCCGTGATTTTGTCGTCACGCTCCTTGGCCTTGCCGGTCTTGGCGTCGGCGCTCAGAGCGGGCGCTTCGAGCTGCTGGTTGAGCTTGTTGATCTCGTCGAGGGCCTTCTTATAAGCCTCGGCGCGCTCGTCGTATTCCTTCTTCGCGGCGTTCTTGGCTTCGTTGATCTTCGCCTCGGCATCTTTGGTCTTGTTGTATTCCTTGAAGGCGCGGTTCATATCGACCGTTCCGATTTTCAAGGTGCCCTGCGCGAAGGTGGCGACGGGGAGTGCGATGGAGGCAATGACGAGGGTAGTGAGGAGCTTTTTCATAGACGGTTTGTGGAGGAGGTAATTGGAAAGGCTATAGACTGCGACGGTTCCGGGTTCGTTCAAAATTGATATCCGACGCTAAAGTTAAATTTCCCGGAGCTGCTGTTCCCGGCCGTCTGCAGCGGAATGCCATAGTCGAGCCGGATCGGACCGATCGGCAAGTCGAGCCGGAGCCCGATACCGATGTCTGAGGCAACATTATCCGCTGCGAAATCAAACGCGCCGGTGTTGACGAAACCAGTATCATAGAAAACGGCGGCACGCACCTTCTCAATGATCGGCACCGTCAGCTCGACCGTGGCGCGAGCCAGTGTCCTGCCGCCGAGCGGCTCGCCCTGCCGGTCTTTCGGGCCAACGTCGCGGTAACCGAAACCGCGGAGATTGTTGCCGCCGCCGAGGAAGAGGCGATCGAAGATCGGAACACTATCACCTGAGCCCCAGGCGTCGACGCCCGCGACCTGGCCGTTCAGGAGGAGGATCAAATCCCATGGGAGGTTGAAGTACTGAGAGGCTTCGAGATCGAAGCCGTAGATCTGAATGTCGCCGCCCAGAAAACCGCCGGCGAGGAACGGCGTAAGCGCCACCCGCTGTCCTTTGCGAGAGAGGAATGGATTATCACGAGTGTCGAAGACGAGGCTGCTGGCGATCTGGCTCTTGGTGCGGGCACCTTTTTCGCGGCGGATCTGCTCGGACGCGCCGCTGGAGACGTCGAAGATGTCGATCTCTTCGAGGCGGTATTCGAGACTCAGGGCCATGAACCGGCCGATCGGCTTTCGCGCCGTGACGGAGAAACCATAGTTCCGCTGGCTGTAGACGGAGCTGAGGAAGCTTGCCTCGCGATAGAAGAGGTCGCCGCCGACGGAGAGACGCTGATCCAGGAAGTAAGGCTCGGTGAGGGAGAGGACGAAATCTTTTCGTCGGGCGCCGTATTGCACGCGGGTGCGGAACTTCTGGCCGCCGCCGGTGAAGTTCGGCCAATTCCAGAGGTCAAAATTTCCCTGGGTGACTTCAACGAAACCAATGACGCTGTCGATGGTGCTGAAGCCGGCGCCGAAGTTCAGCGAGCCGGTGCGCTTCTCTTCCACCTGCACGGTGAGATCTTTCTGGCCCGCGATCCCGGTGTCTTCCGGGTAGGTCTCGACGCGGGAGAAATAGCCGAGGTTATCCAGCCGCTTCCTCGTCGTCTCGACGCGGGTGGTGCTGTAAACATCGCCGGGGGCGATGAGCACTTCGCGGCGGATGACCTTGTCCCGGGTGCGGATGTTGCCGACGATATTGATGCGCTGAACGGTGGAGCGGATTCCTTCCTCGATGTTGTAGATAACGTCGATCCGCTGCGGCCCGCTGGGGACACCGGTCGGCTGGACGACGAGATCGACGTAGCCGCCGCTGCCGTAGGCGTCGGCGAGTTTCTTCGCGTCTTCGCGGATGGCTTTCGGTGAATAGACATCGCCCGGCTTCAGCTTGAAGAGAGCCAGCACCTTTTCTTCGCTGGTAATCTTCGTGCCTCGGACGTTGATGCGGCCGATGGTGTATTTCGGGCCTTCCACGATGGGAATAACGAGGGCCATGCGTCCGTTGCTGCGGTCGCGGCGCGGGGTCTGCACGTCAACGTCGATGTAGCCGTGGTCCTGATACCACTCGCGAATCGCGTCGACATCCTGTTGGAGCTGAGACTCCTCGAGGCGCCCGGATTTATCCATGAAAGCGATGAGCGTTTTCGGCTTCGTCTTCATCTGCTTGCGCAGGGTGCGGGCGCTGAAAGCGCGGTTCCCCTCGAAGCGAACGGCGCTGATGGTGCCCCGGAGACCTTCGCTGATCGTGAAGATGACCCGCGAGGTGCCGCGCGCTGCATTGAGGTCGATGCGGTACTGGACGTCTACATCGGTGTAGCCCTTCGCGCGGTAGGCGGTGAGGATGTCCTGCCGGGCGGTGCCGAGGGCGTCTTCATTGAGTGGCTCGTTCACCTTCAGCTTGATGCGCTTGCGCAGGGCCCTCGCGGAGATGCGGGTGGCGCCCTGAATCTCGATTTCGTTGAGATTGGCGCGGGTCTGAATCGCGACGATGACTTTGACGCCGCTGCCCTGCGGCTCGGCGAAGATACGGACGTTCTGGATCTGGCCGGTTCCGTATAAATTGCGGATATCCTGCTCGACGATGCCATCGGAGAATGTCTGGCCGACGGCCGTCCGCATTTGCGCGAGGATGCGCTGGCGGCTGAGGGTTTCCGGTCCGGCATACCGGATCTCGATGGATCTGATCCGGAGCCCACCCTCCTGCGCGAAAGAAACATGCGGAGCGAGAACGGCGAGAAGGACCAGTGCGAGAACTGCCCGGGAAAGGCTGCCATAGAGACCGGCAAAGTGTTTCATAACGATAGAGCCACGGGCGGCGACGGAACTCCGCCTGATGCAGGCGGTATTAGTTGGGAAGGAGCGGGAAATCGTCAAGGCTGGAATTTACGTGGGGGAACGGCCGGAGCGGGAGAAGGACGCACTCTCGGGATTTAATTCAAGCTGGCGTACCAAATATTCCTACGGCGCGGCTCGTCAACCGCAGCGGGCGACGCCGGCGGCAAGGTCGATGATGCGGCCCGCGGCGCACGCCGTTCGTGCCCATCGATCACACGTCGGCGGCGCGGCGGACCATCGCCCTGGACAGAAACAGGGCGCTCGAATGAGCGCCCTCTTTCCCGCGAGACGGGGGCGCGGTTACGACAACTCGATCGCCTTGAACGAACTCACCACGTCGTCCGGACCGGCGCCTTTGAAGAAGCACTCGTAGAAGCCGGGGCCGAGATCCCAATGATCGCCTTTGTAATAGTCGTCGCGATAAAAACGCCAGACACCGCTCACGATGATGACCGAGCTAATGCGATCGTTCCAGAATTCGCCGAGATAATAAAAACTCAGGTTCGTGCGAGCGTAAGCGCCTTTAAATCCGACGTGATCGAAAACAACAATCTCCGGCAGGCGTGCGTCGTGGACCACAGCCTGATCCCCGGCCTCCGCGGCGCAGGCGTGGTAACTCAGCGGCTCCACGGACCATTTCGTATCGATGACACAGCCATTATCTGGCGACAGCTCGGTTTTTGGTATTTGTTTCATAAGCGGGTGGTGAACGGGAATTTCAGCAAACCCTCTTGGAGATGTCGAGGAGGTTTGTTCGGTATTCGCCTCCGTCCGGAGCTGCGGCTGCGGCAGCCGCCGGAGGCCGGGGCTTAGATCCGGTGCTCGCGGTTGTCGGAGCGGAGGCGGATGGTCTTGGACTGCAGATCATGCTGCGCCGTAATGAAGCGCACCGTCTTGCTCTTCGCTCGCATCAAGATCGAATGCGTGATCGCGGTGGAGCCTTTCGTCTTCACGCCGTCGAGTAGCGCGCTCTCGCTGATGCCGGTCGCACAGAAAATAATGTTCTCCCCGTTCGCGAGATCGTCGGCGAAATAGACGCGGCCGAGATCCGCTTCGTGTCCGTCAGCCACCAGTTGGGCACGCTCCTTGTCGTCGCGCGGCCACATCACACATTGCATGTCGCCGCCCAGACATTTGATCGCCGCCGCGGCCAGCACCGCCTCCGGGGAGCCGCCGATCCCGAAATAAACATCGATGCCGGTATCGGGAAGCCCCGGAGCAATGGCCGCCGCGATATCGCCATCGCCGATCATCCGGAGCGAAGCGCCGACGCGTCGAATCTCCTTCACCATCTGATCATGTCGCGGGCGGTCGAGCATCATCACGACGACATCCTGGACGCGTTTCCCCAGCGCGCGCGCGATCGTGATCAGCGTCTCCTCGATGGGGCTCTCGATCTTCACCATATCGATGCCGGTCTTCTGCATGCTGCGGATCACCGCCGGGCCGTAGGCCAGCTTCGTCATGTAGAAAGAAGGGATGTCGCGCAACGCCACCTCGACGCCCGGTTTCGGGCTGGCGGCGGCGATACAGGCGATGGAATTTGGCGCGCCTTTCGAAATGTTCGTGGTGCCATCGATCGGATCGAGCGCGATGTGGAACGGCGGTGCGCCCGGCATCCAGGTGCCGAGATGCTCGCCTTTGAAAATGCCGGGAGCGTTGTCTTTGATCCCTTCGCCGATGACCACTTCGCCGCAGATGTTCATCAGGTCGAACATTCCGCGGATCGCGTCGCAGGCGGCCTCGTCCGCTTTTTCTTTTTCGCCGCGACCCATCCATTGGAGTGAGTTCAAAGCCGCCGCCTCAGTGGCGCGCACGAAATCAAATTCGATGATGCGTTCGATGTCGTGATAGTTCTGTTTCGGGAGGCGTAACATGGCGGTCGTTAGTCTTGGCTAACGAACGGGCGCTGACAAGCACGCGCGGCGGCAGCCGGCGATTGCATTCTGCTGCGGAAGCTGCAAGGAAGAGGAATTCCTGCCGCCGGGCCCGGAGCAGCGTTTTTACCGCTTCGTCTATCCGTAGGGTGCACGGCACCTCCCGCCGGCGCCGCGCCTTTGCAGTTGCTGCTGCTCCACACTGGCAGGTGCCGCTCTCCTGTTCTTAATTAGAGATCAGAATGGACTGGATTACTGACCCCCATGCCCTTGTCGGGCTGCTCACCCTCACGTTGCTCGAGATCGTTCTCGGCATTGATAACATCATCTTCATCTCGATCCTTTCGGGAAAGCTGCCGGAGCATCTGCAGGGGAAGGCGCGGAAGATCGGTCTCGCCCTGGCCATGATCATGCGCATCCTGCTGCTGCTCTCGCTGGCCTGGATCATCGGGCTGACGCGGCCGCTCTTCGAAATCCTCGGCTTCGACGTGACCGGTCGGGCGATGATTTTGATCGGCGGCGGGTTATTCCTGGTGGCGAAGAGCACGCACGAGATTCACAACAAGCTCGAAGGCGAGGACGCCGAGGGGAAGCTGCCGATCGCGCCGACCTTCAGCTCGGTGCTGATCCAGATCATTCTGCTCGATGTCGTCTTCTCGTTAGACTCGGTCATCACCGCGGTCGGGATGGTGGACGAGATCGGGGTCATGATCACCGCGGTGGTCATCGCCGTCGGCGTGATGATGATCTTCGCGGGCACCATCGCCCGATTCGTGGAGCGGCATCCCACGATCAAGATGCTGGCGCTCAGCTTCCTTCTCCTGATCGGGGTGAACCTGATCGCGGAAGGTTTTGGTTATCACATTCCGAAGGGCTACACCTACTTCTCGATGGGCTTCGCGGTCTTCGTCGAGATGCTGAACCTGAAGCTGCGCAAATCGAAGACGGAGCCGATCAAGCTGCACAACCCGATCCCGAAGATCTAGCGGCGCGGCGCTCACGAGCGCTGCCCACATCCAGCGTCTCGCGCACTTTCGTGGCGAGCTGCTCCGGGTCGAACGGTTTTGGCAGGAAGAATGTCTCCTGGTCCTGCCGATCGGCCGGGTGCAGTGATTCCTGCAGATAACCGGAAATGAAGATCACTTTTGTCGTCGGGCTGGTGCCCTCCAGCCAATCCGCAAAATGCCGGCCGCTCATCTCCGGCATCACCATATCGGTGAGCAGCAGGTCGATCTTCTGCGCGCCGCGATCTTCGACGAGACGCTGCGCGTGCTCGCCCGTCGCTGCTTCGAGGACATCGTAGCCGAGCGAACGCAGCACCCGCACCGCGATGTGACGGACGCTGACGTCATCTTCGAGCACAAGGATGGTCTCGGTCCCGGTGGGCATCTTTTTGTTCGGCCGCTTGAAAGCGGACGCGACCGGCGGTGCGGCCTGCGGGAGGTAAATGGTGACGGTCGTGCCGCGGCCGAGTTCGCTCTCCACGCAGAGATGGCCACCGCTTTGCCGCACGATGCCGTAGCTCGTCGCCAGCCCCAGGCCGCTCCCGCTCCCGCCGTGCTTGGTGGTGAAGAACGGCTCGAAGAGATGCGCCTTCACTTCGTTGTTCATGCCGCTGCCGTTATCCGACACGCTGAGCCCGATGTAATTTCCGGGTGGAAGGTTTTCCTGACAACCCGGCGGTCGCGGCGTTCCCTCTCCCACGTTGATGCTGGTGGTGGCGAGCGTCAGGCGGCCGCCGTCCGCCATCGCGTCGCGGGCGTTCACCGCCAGGTTCAGGATGATCTGCGTAAGCTGCCCCGGGTCCACCTTCACGTGCACGCCTTCTTTCGCGCGGTGCAGGTGGCACTCCACGGTGATGTTTTCGCCGAGGAGCCGGAAGAGAGAGCGCTCCAGGTTCACGAGCAATGCATTCACCTCCACGACACGCGCCTCGAGCGGATGTTTCCGGCTGAACGCCAGCAGCTGCGAGGCGAGGGCGGAGGCACGGCCGGCCGCTTTCCGGATTTCGGTGATGTGACCGGCGAGGCGCCCTGTCACGGCCAGCTCGTGCAGGAGCAGATCGCTGTAGCCGAGGATGGTGGTGAGGAAATTATTGAAGTCGTGCGCGACGCCGCCGGCGAGCTGCCCGAAGGCTTCCATCTTTTGCGAACGACAAAGCTGATCCTGCAGCTGCGTGCGCGCAGTGATGTCCATGAGCGAGCCGACGAAGCGCACCGCCTGGCCATCAGCATCGCGCACGATGGTGGCGCGCTCGAGCAGGTGGAGGAAGGGACCGTCGGTATATTGGAAACGGTATTCGCCGCTCCATTG
>JACCZQ010000150.1 GCA_013695905.1 Chthoniobacterales bacterium | reverse complement strand
ACATCATGCCGCATCTGCTCCCAGATCTCGGGGCCGGTGGAGCGCTCGTGCGCCTGCGGATTCGTGGGATTGCCAAATTGGTTCACGTAAAACGCGCCTGGAATCTCCGACGCCAGCCGCGCCGCATAATCCTGGTAATACTCAGGATGCCCACGCGTCACATCGGAGCGGACGATCCGCACCTCCGCGCCGAGCGCGCGAATGTGGGAGATTTTCTCCTGCGACATCTTGTCCGGGATGACCAGGATGATGCGGTATCCCTTTGCCCCGGCGATCAAGGCCAGCCCGAGCCCGGTATTCCCGGCCGTGGCTTCGACGACAGTGCCGCCGGGCATCAGCTTGCCCTCGCGCTCGGCTGCTTCCAGCATCGCGAGCGCCACCCGATCCTTAATCGAGCCGGTGGGGTTCTGGTTCTCCAGCTTTACGAAGAGCTGGCACGGACCAGTGTCCATGCGAGTGATCTCCAGCAGCGGCGTGTCGCCAATGAGGGAAAGAATGGCCGGTGGTTTTCCGCGCGCTTTCTCGGCAGCGAGGATCTCCGTGGGCGCCATCTTCGGCGGTTCAGTGTCAGTCGTGTTTTGCAAAGCGAAAAATTTTTAAACGCGGCCGCGGGATAGCCACCGTTCTCCAGAGTTTACCCGTTGCCAGCCTTCGCGTCGAGCACCCTGCGGGGAACGTCCCGCGGCCCCGGGCGGCGCACCGCCCGCTACACCGTGGTGGGGCCGTCCACCTGCGCCCGAGCGATCGGCCCGATGTAGGGAATGTCCCAGCGCGTGCCGGTGAACGCCTTGATCATCGTTATCACCCACACGATCACCGCGCCGATGCTCCAGGCCGCCCAGATCATCCAGAGAATGAGCGCGAATAACCAGCCAATCGCCGGAATTCCCGCCAGCACGCTGTAAAGCACGTTCCAGATGATCGCAAAGACGACCCAGGCACCGCCGAAGATGATCGATTGCATCGCGTAGAAGCGGACGAAGCGGTCATTCTTCTCGAGCGCATAAAAGATGATGCCGCCGAGCAATGGGATGCAGGCAAGCGCCGCCGCCACGTTCGAGGGGAGACCCGTTGACGACGTCCCGCTCTCACTCGCGAGCGGCGGCGGCGGAGTGCTGGGCGGGATAGGATCAACAGGATCAGGCATGCTTTAGCATACAGCGAAAACGAGGAGGCGCTGTCAAGAAACTCCCTCCGGTGGGGGAATTCTCTTCCGTCACCGGCGGGCCGCTTCTACCGTGCGGCGGTGAGGACAATTTCGGTGGCGGCAGGTGGTGCAGCCTACCAGGTGGTGGTGGGCGCAGGCGCTCTGACGAGCCTCGGAGAGCGGCTGCGGAATCTCGTGCGAGGACCCCTCTGCGCCATGGTCGCGGATACCCACACGGCGGCGCTGTTTGCGAGCGCCGTAGGCGACAGTTTGCGCGCGGCCGGTTTCGAGCCCGTGGCGCTCACCGTGCCGGCTGGCGAAACCTCGAAATCGCTCGAGCAGGTGGGGCTTGTCTGCGACGGGATGGCGGCGGCGGGGCTGGATCGGTCGTCGTTCGTCGTGGCGGTGGGGGGCGGTGTCGTGGGAGACCTCGCGGGCTTCGCGGCGGCCATTTACCACCGCGGGATCCCGTCTGTGCAGGTGCCGACGACGCTCCTCGCGCAGGTGGACAGCTCGATCGGCGGCAAAACGGCGGTGAACAGCACCTGCGGGAAGAACTTGTTAGGCGCGGTGCACCAGCCGGTGCTGGTGGTGGCGGATGTCGAGACCTTGCGGAGCCTGCCTCGGCGCGAGCTGCACCAGGGTTTTGCGGAGATTATCAAACATGCTGTGATCGCCGATCCTTCGCTGTTCGAGATGCTGGCTGAGACCGATCTGACGGAGCTGGTCTGTCGTAATGTGGCGATCAAAGCGGCGATCGTGGCGCGGGATGAGCAGGATATCTCCGGAGAGCGCGCGGTGCTGAATTTCGGTCACACCGTCGGCCACGCGATTGAGCGCGCGGCGGAATACGGCACGCTGCTGCATGGGGAGGCGGTGAGTCTCGGGATGGTAGCGGCTTGTGAAGTCTCGGTGCGGAGGGCCGGGCTCCGCGAGGAGGAACGGCAGAAGGTGGTGCAGGCACTCGCGTCTTTTGGGTTGCCGACGAGATTGCCGGCGGGTTTCCCGCGCGAGGCCATTCTTCCCGCGCTCCTGCGCGACAAAAAGTTCGAGCAGGGGCAGGTGCGGTTCGTGGTGACGCCGCGATTGGGTGAGGCGCACCTCGCGATGAATGTGACGCTGGAGGATATCACGGCAGCGATCGCGTTGTTGTAGTGCTTTGTTA
>JACCZQ010000144.1 GCA_013695905.1 Chthoniobacterales bacterium | reverse complement strand
CCCCGGAGTTGTCGCCGGGCATACAAATCGATATGCCGGGCGCCGGCACCTCTGGCTCTCCCTTCGCTCCCCTTTGCGCCGTTCATCAGATTCGCTGTCGTTCGCTGCAGTCCCGCGGCGTCACCGTCACGTAGCCGAGGTCCAGGTGCAGGTGATCGTCTCCTTCCGTGTATGGCCGGACGAATACTTGCGGGCCGAGCCGCTCCGCCATCTCGCGATATTTCGCGATTGATTTCTCATCGTTCAAATAGGTGTCGCCGACCCGGTAAATATCAGCCGCCGCCGCCCAGCAGTGGGGGCTCTTCGGCAGATTCCGCGTATGCGCGGGCGAGCGGTAGCCGCCGTTCGCGCTCACGAACACCGCCGTCTCCGCGTCCCGCCGCAAATCTTCGAGATAACGGGCGAGCAGCACCACCGCGCACGGGACGTGACGCGGAAACTCCCGCAGGAGCAGCTCGGCTTCGTGGCAATCAACGGTCATCAATTCGGCAAGTTTGAAGTTTGGCGTCAGGCGCGTTTCGTGGGCTTTCGCCCAGCTCGGCACCGCATAAAAGAATCGTGGCAGGTGGTGCACCTTGCCCTCTTCATCTGCAACCGGCTCACCGGGGAGCAGCAGCGCGCGGAGTTCAGCGGAGAGGGTGAGGCCATCCACCACCTCCAGGTCGAACGCGCTCACTTGGCGGCTGCCTTTCCTGTGACCGCCCGGAACACAGCTTCGGAAATTTTCGCCACGGTTTCGCGTCGGCCGTTCTTCTCCGGCTCCACCTCGGTCAAAATCGCGACGATGTACGGCTCCCGCTCCGGCACATAAACGATGCCCGCATCGTGGCAGGCGGTGGAGATCTCCCCCGTCTTGTGCGCAACGGTGGCGTGCGACGGCAGACCGGCGGGGATCATGGAGGTGAAACGCTGTTGCAACAGGATATGGATCACGTGGTCGCGGCTCTTCCTGGACAGGAAATCGCCACGCAAGACCGCGAACAGCTCCACCAATCCTTGCGCCGTGGTTTCGTTGTTGAGGCCGGCATCGAACGCTTTGTCATCGGCCACGCCGCGGCGCAGGTGCACGCCTTTCACACCGGCGTCCCGCAGGATCTCCGCGGCGCGTTCGTTGCCAATGAAATCGAGGAGCAGGTTTGTCGCCAGATTGCTGCTCGAGGTGATCATGCTCTCCGCCAGATCGGCGATTTTCGCGGTGCGGCCGACGGAGCGGTAAAGCTGCGGGAAACCGTCGGAGCTGGAGTCGAGGCGGTAGGGTGTCGCGTCCACTGCGCTGAGGAAGCGATTCCGCACATGGAGCGGCGCGGTGAGCTGCAGCTGCCGCTCGTCGACGAGCTTCATCAACGCGAGGAGAATGGCGACTTTGATCGTGCTGGCGGCGTGGAAAACGCGGTCGCCGTGGTGCGAAAACTCGAAGCCGGTTTCGAAATCGCGCACTGCGACTCCGCACGCGACGGTTTTCTGCGCGGCGGTGATCTCCTCGAGGGCGGTGCGGAGCTGCTCGGTTCGGTCGGACATGCGGCGGCTGCTATTTACAATGCCGAAGAAGGGTCGCAAACTCCGCGATGGCGAAGTTAGCCTCGTGGATTCGGCGGAAGGACGTGCGGAACTTCCGGCGCGTCTTCGCTCCGCACCCGCAGGTGGAGTTTTGCAATGCGGCGGAGGGCGAGGTGGACATGAGCGAAGCGGACGCGCTGCTGCTCACCGGCGGGCCCGATGTGGCGGAGGAATTTCTGCGGCAGCCGGTGCCGGATCCATCAGTGCTGGAGGACGATGTGGACCCGAAACGCGACGCGTGGGAATTCGAGGCGGTGGAGCAGGCGATGCAGCGCGGCATTCCGATCCTCGCGATTTGCAAAGGCATGCAGCTCCTGAATGTGGCGCTCGGCGGCACGCTCCACCTCGACATCCGTGGCCACAAAGGCCGCGGCATGAAGTACAATGATGTGCAGCCGTTGCGGTTCGATCGCAGTGCAACGCTCCGCTACGAGCTGGTGAACAGCTCCCATCACCAGGCGGTGGATCGGATTGCCGAAGGCTTCGTGGTGGAAGCCTGGGCGGAAGCAGACGACATCATCGAACAGATGCGCCTGACGAATTATCCCTACGCGCTGGCGGTGCAGTATCACCCGGAGCGGAACGACGCCTACGGGGCGTTGTTTGACGAGTTCGTGCAGCAGATACGATGAGCTGCGGAGTTTCGACAGAATGAACAGAATGAACAAAATAAGAGCAGCAACCGCGGCTCTTCCTCATTCTGTCCATTCTGTTCATTCTGTCAGATAAACACCCATGTCCGCGCAGCAAGCGGTTGCAGTGAACTTCCTCACCACGATCGGGCTCGAGGTGCACGTGCAGCTCCGCACGCGGTCGAAGATGTTTTGCGGCTGCCCGGCGGCGTTCGGGGCGGAGCCAAACACGCACACCTGTCCGGTTTGCCTCGGGTTACCCGGAGCGCTGCCGGTGATGAACCATGAGGCGCTGCGGCTCACCGTGCTGACCGGTTTGATGCTCGGCTGTGACATCGCACCGGTCTGCAAGTTTGACCGGAAGAATTATTTCTATCCGGATCTCGCGAAGAATTATCAGATCACACAATACGATCTGCCGCTCTGCGCGCGGGGTGCGGTGCCGTTGCACGATCCCGCCGCGCCGGAGAAGGCGGTGCCGCTGGTGCGAATTCATCTCGAGGAGGATGTGGCGAAGAGTTTCCACTTCGAGTCGAGCACCGGGATCGATTTCAATCGCGCGGGCACTCCGCTGATGGAGATCGTGACGGAGCCGGAGATTCAATCGCCGGAGGAGGCGTTCGCATTCCTGACCGCGTTGAAGCAGACGCTGATCTACGGCGGGGTGAGCGATGCCGATATGGAGAAGGGGCAGCTACGGTGTGATTGCAATGTGTCGGTGCGGCCGGACGCGCAGTCGGAGCTCGGCGCGAAAATCGAGATCAAGAATATGAACTCGATCAGTGGGGTGCGGCGGGCGCTCGCCTATGAGGTGGAGCGGCAGACGGCGGCGCTCGCCCGCGGTGAGACGCTGCAGCAGGAGACGCGCGGCTGGGATGATGCGGCCGGGAAGACGTTCCTGATGCGGACGAAGGAGTCGGCGCATGATTATCGTTATTTTCCGGAGCCGGATTTGGTGCCGGTGAAGACGGAGCTGCTGCTGGAGGAGGTGCGGCCGCGGGTGCCGGAGTTGCCGGAGGCGAAGCGGGCGCGCTTCGTGCAGCAGTATGAGGTGAGCAGCTACGACGCGGGGGTGCTGGCGAGTGATCTGGAGCTGGCGCGCTATTTCGAGGCTGCGGCAGAGGGGGCGCGGAAGCCGAAGAGTGTGGCGAATTGGATCCTGAACGATCTGCAGAGTGCGCTCGCGGCGGCGGAGCGGACGATTGGGGATTGTCCGATTCCGGCGCCGGCGTTGGACGAGCTCGTGAACCTGATCGAGGCGGGGAAGATCAGCGGGAAGCAGGGGAAGGAAGTGTTCGCGGAGATGTTCGCGAGCGGGAAATCGGCGGCGGCGATTGTGCAGGAGAAAGGGATCGAGCAGCTGAGCGACAGCGGCGCGATCGAGGTGCTCTGCGATCAGGTGCTCGCCGCGAATCCGAAGCCGGTGGCGGATTTTCGCGCCGGGAATGCGGCGTCGCTGAACTTTCTGAAGGGGCAGGTGATGAAGCTTTCGAAAGGAAAAGCGAATCCGCAGCTCGCTGGTGAGGTTTTGGAGCGGAAATTGGCCGGCTAATTTTAGCCTTTTGTCATGTCGAGCGAAGTCGAGACATCTCTTGAAGAGATTCCTCCACTTCGGTCGGAATGACAGAAAGGGCGATCAAAGTGAGAAAAGAGCGGTGACCAGCCGATGCGGATCTTAATCGCGCCCGATAAATTCAAAGGAGTGCTCACGGCCCCTGCGGTGGCGGAGCTGATTGTCGCCGGGTTGCAGGAAGCGTTGCCGGAGGCGCAGATTCGCACGTTGCCGATCGCCGATGGCGGTGAAGGAACGGCCGACGCGATCTGCGCCGGAGCGGGTGGCGAGTGGCAGCAGTCCGAGGTGCGCGACTCGTTAGGCCAGCGCGTAAGCGCCAGCTACTGCACCATCGACGACGGCGAGACGGCGGTGCTGGAGGTGAGCCAGGCTTGCGGGCTGTGGCGGGTGCCGGAGCAGCAGCGGGATCCGGATAGCGCCAGCTCGTTTGGCGTGGGTGAGATGTTGCTGGCGGCGCAGGCAGCGAGAGCGAAGCGGATCATTGTGGGGCTCGGCGGCAGCGCGACGAATGACGGCGGGTTCGGCATGGCTCGCGCACTCGGGTTTCGGTTTTTTGATGCAGACCGGCAGGAGCTGAGGGGCCGCACGAGTGAGTTGCTGCGGCTGGAGTCGATCGTCTCGCCGGATGGGCTGGAGCTGCCGGGGATCGTGGGGGCGGCGGATGTGCAGACTCCGTTGCTCGGGGAACGTGGAGCGACACGGCTATTTGCGGAGCAGAAAGGTGCGACGGCAGAGCAGCTGGAGGTGCTGGAGCGGAGTCTCGCGCATCTCGCGGAAGTGGCCGGAGGAGAAGCCCAGCACATCCCCGGAGCAGGAGCGGCCGGCGGGCTCGGGTTTGGGCTGATGACATTCTGCGGCGCGCCAATCCGCAGCGGCTTTGACGTGGTGGCGGAGGAGATCGGCCTCGCGGCCGCAGTGCAGGAGGCGGATGTGGTGATCACCGGGGAAGGGCGGCTTGATGCGCAGACCTTGGAAGGGAAAGCGCCGGCCGGAGTCGCGCGGCTCGCGCGTGCGGAAGGGAAGCGGGTGTTCGCGATCGTGGGAGCGATGGAAGACGTCCCAGCCGTGCGGGCGTTGTTCGACAGCATCAGCGTCATCAGTGATCCGGCGGAGGCTCGGCGGGATACATTCTCGCAGACGCCGGAGCTGCTCCGTGCCGCAGCGCGGCGTTTCGCTGAGAAGCTGAAGCATCCGTTAGGCAGTGACAACGAATAGCGACGCCGACAGCTCGGAGTTTCCGCAGTCTCCCGGAGCTGCGAACACCAATCGCCCGCTGCTCAAGCCAAGTGCCGGAGGCACGACGGAATAAAGCCCGGAGCGACGCGCAGCAGAGCTCCGGGATCAGCACGGCGCTCACCGGCCAAACCCCTGAAAGGGGTGACGGAACGTGCGCGGGTGCACGCGGTAACCGCACGCCACGACACGTCTTCGTTCCGTCGCCCCTTTCAGGGGCTTGGGGTTTATCGCTGGTGGAATTCCCGGAGTTTCGCTGGCGCTTCACTCCGGGCTCTATTCCGTCGCACCTCCGGTGCTCAGGAGCGCGGCGCGGTGGTGCTGCTCCGGGTTGGATTCGATCGCACTTCCGGTGCTTGGAGCGCATCTACAAGGGGCAGTTTCCGACCTGTCATGTTGAGCGCAGCGAAACATCTCTAACTTCCCCCCAGCACGGCGCGCTAGCTTGCTCTGAGCGAAGCGAAGTCGTGCATTTGTGACAAGTTTTTGAAACCGCTAATGAACGCGAATCGAAGAAGGAAAGAGTTTCTTTCATTAGCGTTTCTTCGCGTCCACTCGCGGTCCTGCTCGTCTCCTTGACGGTCTGAGGCGAAGCTTCGTTAGAAAAAACAGTCAGAGATTCCTTCGACAGACTCAGGACAGGCTCTTCGCGGTGCTCAGGATGACAGACTTTTTAGACGCCTTCTAACTGAATTGAGGGCGTGACGCGGCGGGGGTTGCTCCGGGCTCTGTTCCTTCGCACCTCCGGTGCTGAGGTGGCGCCGCGGAGCTTCATGATCGCTGCTGGTGGTTGCGGAAGAACTTTGCGTTCTGCACGTACTTCACGGCCCATGTTTTGATTTTTTGCTGCTCGTCCGTGGTGAGCTGACGCACGACTTTGGCGGGGGAGCCGATTGCCAGGGAGCCCGCAGGGATCTTTGTGCCGGTGGTGACCAGCGCGTTCGCACCGATGATGGAGCGGGCGCCGATTTCAGCGCCGTCCAGGATGGTGGCGCCCATTCCGACCAGGACTTCGTCGCCGACGGTGCAGGCGTGCACGATGGCGCTGTGGCCGATCGTGACCAGCTCGCCGACGATGGCCGGGAAATCGTCGGAAAGGTGAATGGCTGCTCCGTCCTGCACGTTCGAACCCGGGCCGATGATGATGCGGTTGATGTCGCCGCGGAGGACGGCGCCATACCAGACGCTGGCGTTCTCGTGCAGGGTGACGTCGCCGATGACGGTGGCGCCGGGGGCGACCCATGCGGTTTCGTGGAGGCGGGGGCCGAGCTGCAGCCGCTTGGGCAGGCCGGCGTGGCCGGTGGGGAGTGGATCGGCGGGAATGTCCAACGTGCCTGGTGTTTAACAAGTCGTGCGGAAATCGGCGAAAAGAAATGGTTGTGCCGCCGGCTGCGTTTTGATAGGCAGGAGGTGAGCTGCTGCTGCTGTCGGCAGGCTGCGGCTCCTCCCTTCCGAATTTCCCCCTCGTAACCGAGAGAACCCGTTCCGGTCCCAGTGGCTGAACGGGTTTTCGCTTTTTCCAGAGAACCGGCAGCGGCGTTACCAGAACTTCTTCTCGAGATCAAAGAAGACGAAGCGCTGCCGCGGATCTTCGAGAGCAGCCGGGTAGCCGATGGTGCTGTTCGAGAACGGCGGTGCGTCGTCGAAGATGTTGCGGACTCCGACCCGCACGCCGAGGCCATCGAGCCACCGCGCGCTGCGTGGTGCGGTGATTCGCTCGCTGATGCTTTTCGGATCGGCGGTGGCGGCTGTTTCTTGTGTCGCGGTTGAGCCTTTCCCGAAGCGGTACTCGAGCAGGAGGTCGAAGGTGGTGGAGTA
>JACCZQ010000135.1 GCA_013695905.1 Chthoniobacterales bacterium | reverse complement strand
CGTCTGGGGTGGGTGATCATTCCGGGGTGACGGCGACGCCTGAGCTTTTCGGCGAGGCGCCGAAAAGAGCGGGCGGGGCGCCCGCGCTCCCCGGAGGGGAAGAATTTCTGGAGAAATTCCCGGAGCTGCGCGGTGAACGGTGCCTGCTGTTTCTCGGGCGGCTGCACGAGAAAAAGGGATGCGATCTGCTGCTGGAGGCGTTTGCGCAGGTGAACGCGCCCGAGGTGAGGCTGATCATGGCGGGACCGGGGAGCGCTGAGTACGAGCAAATGCTGCGGGCGCGCGCGGCGGAGCTGCAGCTCGCGGAACGGGTGGTGTTTACCGGGATGCTGGAAGGGGCGATGAAGGAGGGAGCGTTTCGGGCGGCCGAGGCCTTTGTGTTGCCGTCGCACCAGGAGAATTTCGGGATCGCGGTGGTGGAAGCGCTCGCGCGCGGAGTGCCGGTGCTGATCTCGAACCAGGTGAACATCTGGCACGAGGTGCAGAGCGACGACGCCGGGTATGTGGAGAGCGACGATCTCGCCGGCACGACGCGGCTGCTCGAGCGCTGGCTGGCGACGCCCGCGCAGAAACGCGCGGAGATGAAGAGCAACGCGCAAGAGTGCTTCGCGCGGCGTTTCGAGATTCAGCGCGCCGCGGAATCGCTGCTGCGGATTCTGCAGGAGCCGCGGACGTGAAGATCACGATCGTGCTCGGCGCTTTCCTGCCGGTGCCGCCGATCATGGGCGGCGCCGTGGAGAAAGTCTGGTTCGCGTTTGCGCAGGAGTTTGCCCGGCGCGGTCACGAGGTGGTGCTGCTCTCGCGGGCGGTGCCGGAATTTCCGGACCGCGAAGTGAGAGACGGCGTGCAGCACATCCGGGTGCGCGGCGCAGCGACGCCGCGGTCGCTGGTGCAACTAAAGGCGCTCGATCTCCTCTATTCCCTTCGCGTCCGGGGCGCGCTTCCGCGGCAGTCGGACATCATCGTGACGAACACCTTCTGGTTGCCGATGCTGCTGCGCAATGAACGCCGGGGTAAAGTTTGTGTGCACGTCGCCCGGTTTCCGAAAGGTCAGATGCGCTGGTATGCGCACTGCGCGCGGCTCCATGCTCCGTCGCAATCGGTCACCCACGCCATCATCAGCGAAGCGCCGGCTCTGGAGCGCAAAGTGGTCACCATTCCGTACCCGCGCCCCGGTCGCCTCGCCGGGGAGGTGGTGCCGTTCCGCACCCGGCCGCGGACCATTCTGTACGTGGGCCGGATTCACCCGGAGAAGGGTGTGCACCTTTTGCTGAAGGCGTTCGGTCAGGTGCCGCCGGAGATCGCCGCAAACTGGAAACTGCGAATCGTGGGACCGTGGGAAGCCCGCTTCGGAGGTGGCGGCGAGGCTTACTACAAGGAGTTGCAATCACTCGCTGAGGCCGCGGGTGATGCTGTGCAAATGCCGGGTCCCGTCTTCGATCCGCGGGCTCTGGAGCAGGAGTATCGCGACGCGCGGCTCTTCGTTTACCCGTCGCTGGCGGAGCGCGGCGAAACGTTCGGCGTCGCACCGCTGGAGGCGATGACCCATGGCTGCGCCGTGCTCGTTTCGGATCTCGGCTGCTTCCACGATTTTGTGGCGCAGGAACGCACCGGGTTTTTCTTCGATCACCGCACGGATGCGCCGGCTGGGACGCTGGCCAGTACGCTCACCACTCTTCTGCCCGACGAGGAGCTGCTCGCTCGCGTCGCGGAGGCCGGGTGGGTGCAATCGGAGAATTACTCGCTCCCGAAGGTGGCGGAGAAGTATCTGGCAGATTTCCAGCTCCTCACAGAGAATCAAAGCTCCTGACGCATGGCCGCCGAATCTCTCAACGCCGTGAACGACGCGCAAAGCTCCGCGCAAGCTTCCCCGTGGAGTGCCGGCGACCGGATGCGGCGCATCCTTTGGGAATTTTGCTGGGCGGTGTTCTGCTCCTGGACGCCGAAGCCCGCGAACCCGTGGCGGCTGTTTTGGCTGCGGGTTTTCGACGCGAAGATTCACGGCACGCCCTTCGTCCATCAGCGGGCGCGGATCGCGATCCCGTGGCATCTCACCA
>JACCZQ010000060.1 GCA_013695905.1 Chthoniobacterales bacterium | reverse complement strand
CCGTAACGAAGCACCGCCACGTTGCGTAATCGTTCCCGGAGCTGCTCCACATAGCGCTGCGCTCTGTCGCCGAAGCCTTCCAGGAGTAAGCGCGCATAATGATCCGGCGTCACAATCTGCGGCCGCTCCGCGTGAATGCGGCCATCGCGGATACGCACCTCGTTCACGCGGTCCATCAACTCCGAGATCAGATAGAAGCGAAAGCTGGTCGCGCCGAAGGTGGCGATTTGCTGCTCGGGCGCCACGATCACCTGCGTGTTCTCCGCCGCGTATTGAAAATCGTCTTCGCTCCACATCGCCTTGCAAGGTAGGACGGCGTTGCGCCCCTACAATTCAATACGCTCCCGCGCTGCACGCGGGATGGTGGATTCCGGCACCGGCCCCGTGGCGCCGGTGGGTGCCACCACCTGCCGGCTGGAGCGCCAGCGCATGAGCGCATCGGCGGTGAAGATCGCCAGCGCCACCCAGATGAGCGTGAACGTGATCAGATGCGCGCGCGTGAACGGCTCGTTGTAGAGGAACACACCCAGGAAAAAGGTGCAGCTCGGCGCAATGTATTGCATGAACCCGACCGTCGTAAGCTGCAGATGCCGCGCCGCGTGGCCGAACCACACCAGCGGCAACCCGGTAATGACGCCGGTGCTGATCAGCAGCACGGAGATCCACGCGTGATCTGCACCGAAGAAGAGATTTCCGCCGCGTTCGAGGAAGAGCAGGTAAACGATGGCGACGGGCAGGAGCATTGTTGTTTCCAGGAACATGCCGGGAATCGCAGCCGTGCCGGAGAGCTTTCGCAGCAGGCCGTAAATCGCAAACGAGGTGGCGAGCACCAGCGCCACCCACGGGAATTCGCCATAGCCGAAGCTGAGGTTCAGCACCCCGATGGTCGCGAGCATGACGGAGGCGAACTGCAGCCGCGTCAGGCGTTCGTGGAGAAAAATTGCGCCGAGCAGCACGTTCACGAGCGGGTTGATGAAGTAGCCGAGGCTCGTCTCCAGAATGCGGTTCGCGTTCACCGCCCAGATGAAGAGCAGCCAGTTCACGGAGATCGCGAGCCCGGTGGCGACGCAGTAAAGCGTCGCGCGACGCGAGCGCATCGTGGCGACGACTTCCGGCCAACGCCGCTGCCACGAGAGCAGCAGCACGAGGAAAGCGGTGGTCCAGACGAACCGGTGCGCGAGAATTTCCGACGCGGGAACAGCCCGCATCATCTTCCAGTAAACCGGCACCAGTCCCCACGCGAGGAACGCCGCCAGCCCGGCGATGAGCGCCGAGCGCTGGTGCTCGTCTGCTTTCGCGCTGCCGGTGCTGCTCATCACCGGCTCCTATTTCACGCTTAAGAGGAGCGGGCAAATCGCGCCGCTAGGTCGCTTGAGCGTGAATCTCCGGCACGCGGATGCAGGCGGCGGGATGATCGAACCCCCAGGTGTCGAGCGGCGGCACCTGTGCCTTGCATTTCTCCATCATGTAAGGACAACGCGGGTGAAACGGGCAGCCGATCGGTGGATTCATCGGCGACGGCGGATCGCCGGCCAGCACGATGCGGGTGCGGCGGCTCTCGCGCTTCGGGTCGGGAATCGGGACGGCGCTGACCAGCGCCTTTGTGTAAGGATGCAGCGGGCGCTCCAGCACCTGCTCCGGTGTGCCCAGTTCCACAATCTTCCCGAGATACATCACTGCGATGCGGTCGGAGAGATGCTTCACCACCGAGAGATCGTGAGAGATGAAGACCAGGGTCAGGTCCATCTCGCGACGCAGCTTTGCGATGAGGTTGATGATTTGCGCCTGAATCGATACGTCGAGCGCGGAGACCGGCTCGTCGGCGATGATCAGCTTCGGCTCCACCGCGAGCGCGCGGGCGATGGCAATCCGCTGCCGCTGCCCGCCGGAAAACTCGTGCGGATATTTCTTCATCGCGCGCGGGAGCAGTCCGACTTTGCTCATCAGCTCCGCAACGCGCGCAGGCATCTCCCGGCGGCTGACTTTCTTGTGGGATCGGATCGCCTCCGCCAGTGTGTCGAACACCGTCATGCGCGGGCTGAGGGAGGCGTAGGGATCCTGAAAGATCATCTGGAAATCCGCGCGCGCGCGGCGGAGCTCATTCCCGTGCAATGCGGTGAGATTTCGCCCTTCCAGAATCACGGCGCCGGAGGTGGCGCGGATCAGCTGCAGGATGGTGCGGCCGAAGGTTGACTTGCCGCAGCCGGACTCGCCGACGAGCCCCAGCACCTCGCCCTTGCGCAGCGACAGCGAAATGCCGTCGACGGCTTTGACCGTGCCGAGCCGGCGCTTGAAGAGGAAGCCGCTCTCGACCGGGAAGTGCGTCTTGACGTCTTCGACCTCGAGGAAAGATGCGGCCATGAGCAGGCGCAATGTAACACAGCGAGTGCGTTATGTTGCAGGCCGCGTCTCCTGACGCGGCGGGCAGTGGACATTGCCGGGTGTGGCGACGAACGAGCTGCGGACGCGCACGGCCCGCCGGGTCGGGAGACCCGGCCTACTGGAACAGCGGGAGGAAACGCTCGAGGCCTTCCTCCTTCAGCTTCTCCACCGGGATGAACCGCATGGAAGCGGAGTTCATGCAGTAGCGCATCCCGCCTTTATCGCGCGGGCCATCATCGAACAGGTGGCCGAGGTGCGAATCACTTTTCTTCGAGCGCACTTCCACCCGCACCATCCCAAGTGTGCGGTCACCTTTCTCCACCAGGTTTTCCGGCGCGAGCGGCTTCGTGAAACTCGGCCAGCCGGTGCCGCTATCGAATTTGTCTAGGGAACTGAAGAGCGGCTCGCCGCTGATCACATCGACATAAACTCCGGGACGTTTGTTATCCCAATACTCGTTCCGGAACGGCGGCTCGGTGCCGTTCTGCTTCGTCACGTGATATTGTTCTTTTGTCAGCTTGTTGCGCAGCTCGGCGTCGGCGGGGTCGGAGGATTGTTGGGCCATGGCTCGGTTCAGGATAAAGAGCACGATTCCGACCGCGGCTATTGCCACGAGGGCGACGAAGAGCCAGGAGCCGGAACTGCGCGTGGTGGTGATCTGCATGCTGATGATACGCTCGGGGGACGCGGAAGGTTACGCCGGAATTGCGCTTTCTGCAGCTGCCCGCGCCGGCGTGAGATCAATTTCGCCGAGCTGCACCCGCAGGCAGGCGGAGCGGTGATTTGGCGCCACCTCCTTGAGCAGAATCTCGGACGTGACGCATTTCTCCTGCGCGTGCTCGCAACGCGGCGCAAACGGGCAGCCGCGGATCGGCTTCGACACATCCGGCGGCGCACCGGGAATGGTGTAGAGGTCGCTGCCTTTGCGGTTCAACGCCGGGATCGCGCGCTGCAGCGCCTGGTTGTAAGGGTGTTTCGGCGCGTAGAAGATTTGCTCCGTCGGCGCGCTTTCGATGATGCGGCCGGCATACATCACCAGCACGCGATCGCAGAAGCTGGAGACGATGCCGATATCGTGCGTGATGAAGATAACGGCGCTGCCGAGCTCGTGCTGCATCTTCCGGATCAACTCCAGAATCTGCGCCTGGACCGTCACGTCGAGCGCAGTGGTCGGCTCGTCCGCGATGAGCAGCTCCGGCCGGGTGATCAACGCCATCGCGATCACGACCCGCTGCCGCATCCCGCCGGAGAATTCGTGCGGGTACGAGCGCATGCGGCGTTCTGCGTCTTGAATGCCGACATCGCGCAGTGCTGCGACGCCACGCTGGAATGCTTCCTCACCTGAGGCGATGCCGTGGATGAGGAGGGGCTCGATGACTTGATCGCCGATTCGCATGTATGGGTTCAGCGATGTCATTGGATCCTGGAAGATCATCGAAAGCCGATGGCCGCGGATGCGGCGCAACTCGTCGTCGGAGCAATG
>JACCZQ010000058.1 GCA_013695905.1 Chthoniobacterales bacterium | reverse complement strand
TGTTACTCCCAGGGCTGTTGATGGTTTTGTGACTTTGCTGCGGAGGCTCCGGCCCCCCCCGTTCAGCACGCGTTCCCAATCGCGCCACGCCTGCTGCGAGACGAGCGGATTACCGGGACGAACCCATTCCCGCGGTGTGCCCGGGCATCCGTCGCTCGGGCAGCGCAGCCGCACCCGTCCGATTGGGCTCACCGCGACGTCCACTTGCCGTCCGGAGAAACTCTTCTCGCACAGGATGCAGGTGCAGCGGTCGTCGAGAGACTCCCACTTCCGCGCCGGATGACCTTTGCGGAGAGCCGCCAGTTTATCCTCGCTCGTGAGAGTCTTGCGTGTCGCCACGTCCTCACTTTGGCGAAGTGAAGAGTCCTCCTCAATTGGGCCGCTCCCTAGCCGCGATGTAGGGTAAATCCTTAGCGCTGAACATCCTGCAAAGGCGGAAAAACTCGCAGGCGCTCCGGGATTTCCAGGAAGAGAAAACAAGCTGCTGCTCCTCTCGTGCGGGGAGCTTCCATTCTGCACCCGCAGCAGCTGCCGTTGCTTTCCAAAGGCCTGCAGCAGCGCGGCAGTCATTTCGCGAATGCGACCCCGTGCGACCCCCGCTACAGTGTCCACCGCTGCCAATCCAGGGGCAGCTCTGCACCCGATGAATTTTCTCAAATCGCTCGTCCAGAAGTTTGCCGGTCGTCCCGTCGATTGGGATGAACTCGAAGAGGCGCTGATTCGCGCCGACCTCGGAGTTCCGATGAGCCTGCGTATCGTCGAGGCGCTGCAGGAACGCGCCACGCGGCAGACGATCACCGCAAACGACGTCAGCGAAGTGGCGCGCGACGAAATCGCGCGTGTGCTGCCGATCGCTCCGCCGCCGATTCGTCCCCTCCCCGCAGGTCCAAAGGTGATGCTGATCGTCGGCGTGAACGGCACCGGCAAGACCACTTCCACCGCCAAGCTCGCGCACTACTTCAAGAGCCGCCGGCACACCGTGCTGCTGGTCGCCGCCGACACCTTCCGCGCCGCCGCCATCGAGCAGCTCGGCATCTGGGCGCAACGTCTCGGAGTTGAAATGATCAAAGGCCAATACAACGCCGACCCGGCCGCGCTCTGCTACGACGCCTACCAGGCTGCCGATCGTCAGGACATCGAGTTCCTGCTGTGCGACACAGCAGGTCGCCTGCACACCAAAATCAACCTCATGGGCGAGCTGGAAAAGGTGAAGCGCAGCATCGCCAAACACGACCCAAAAGCGCCGCACGAAGTGCTACTGGTCGTGGACGCCACCACCGGCAGCAACGCCCTCGCGCAAGCGAAGGAATTCCACCAGGCGGTGGGCCTCACCGGCCTCATTGTCACGAAGCTCGACGGCAGCGGCAAAGGCGGAGTTGTCATCGCGATTCAGAACGAGCTAGGCATTCCGACCCGCTTCGTTGGCACGGGCGAAAAGCTGGAGGATCTGGAGCCGTTCGACGGCCGCGAGTTCATCGCGAAGATGGTGTGAGAAGAGAAATTCCAAATTCCAACATCCAATCTCCAGAGAAGCACCAAGCTCCAAACAGAATGTTCGCGCCACTGGGCTGTTCCTTGGATGGTGCTTCTCTGGAGCTTGGATGTTGGAGCTTGGATCTTTAGTTCGTGTCCGGCCGCGGATGATCATCGCGGCAAAGATGCTGCGGGAGTCTCTCGCGTTATGACCGGCAGCGACGAGCACCAATCCAAAACGCGCTCCCCAACACGCGCCCGAGCAACCAACGCGCTCCCGCATCTCACGACCACCTCACGTCGTTGTCATTCCGACCGAAGTGGAGGAATCTCTAATCTCCTCCGGTGCCTCGCGACTACGACTTCTGGGTCTACATCCTGACCAACAAAAACAAGACCGTGCTGTACATCGGCATGACGAACAGCCTCTCGCGTCGTCTCTTCCAGCACCAATCCGGCGAAACCGAAGGCTTCGCCGCCAACTACCAGTGCCGTCGCCTCATCTATTACGAGCACTACCGGAACGTGCACGACGCCATCGCGCGCGAAACGCAGCTGAAGAAGTGGAGGCGCAGCAAGAAAGTCGCGCTGATCGAGCAGCTCAACCCACGTTGGGAAGATCTCGGGCGGCAGCTCTTTCAGGAATGATTAGAGATGTCTCGACTTCGCTCGACATGACAAAGTGCGGTAGCCGCTCGTGAGAAACGGCGCGTTTCGTAAGAAAGAGCGCGTTCGCTGGCCAACCCGCTTCACGTAAAGCACACTAGCCGCCCATGCTCCGTTTCATCATCAGCCGCCTGCTGCAGATGATCCCGGTGCTGCTGATCATCGCCACGCTCACGTTTTTCATGATCCGGCTGGCCCCCGGCGGCCCCTTCGACGCGGAGAAAACCGTCAGCCCGGAAATTCGCGTCGCGCTGGAGAAGCACTACCGGATGGTGAACCCCGACGGCTCCCCGCGCAGCCTCTGGCTGCAGCTCGGCGACTACTTCGAAAACCTCGCCCGCGGCGATCTCGGCCCCTCCTCGAAATACTCGAGCCGCACCGTCAACGAACTCATCGCCGAGTCGTTCCCCGTCTCCGCCGAGCTGGCGCTCTGGTCGCTGCTGGTGGCGCTCGCCTTCGGGTTGCCGGCCGGCATCATCGCTTCGCTGCGACCGAACACCGCCAGCGATTATGTGCCGAGCTCCCTCGCGATGGCTGGCATTTCCATTCCAAATTTCGTCATCGGCCCGCTACTGGTTCTTATCTTCGCCCTCCACTTCGAATGGGTGCGAGTCTCCGGCTGGAACGATTGGATCGATCGCATTCTGCCGTCGATTACGCTCGGGTTGCTGTATGCAGCTTACATCGCGCGGCTCACCCGCGGCGGCATGCTTGAGATCCTCTCGCAGGATTTCATCCGCACCGCGCACGCGAAAGGTGCGTCGCACTTGCGCGTGGTGCTAAAGCACGCCCTCCGTGGCGGCCTCGTGCCGGTGGTGAGTTACCTCGGGCCAGCGGTCGCGGGTCTGGTCACCGGCTCCTTCGTGGTGGAAAGCATCTTCCAAATTCCAGGGCTCGGCCGGCACTTCGTGAACGCCGCCTTCAATCGCGACTACACCATGGTTCTTGGCGCGGTCATCTTTTACGCCACCTTGATCGTCATCTTTAACCTGCTGGTGGACATCATCCTCGTCTGGATGGATCCGAAGCAGAAATTCGCATGAGTTTCGCGACGGAAATAACCGACGAGCCCGTCGAGCAAGGCACCTCCCTGTGGCGTGACGCCTGGCACCGGCTGGCGAAGAACAAACTCGCGGTCGGCGGCGCCATCGTGCTGCTCATCCTGACGCTCGCGGCGTTCCTCGGCCCGCTCTTCATCTCGCAATCCTACGAAACGCAAAACCTGGAACTCGGCGCCACGCCACCGAGTGCGCAGCATTGGCTCGGCACCGACACCCTCGGGCGCGACCTGTTTGTGCGACTCCTCTACGGCGGCCGGATCTCCATCGCGGTGGGGCTCTGCGCCACCGCGGTCGCGCTGACGATCGGTGTGATCTACGGCACCACCTCCGGGTTCATCGGCGGCAAAGTCGATGCCGTCATGATGCGCATCGTCGATATCATCTTCGCGCTGCCATTCACGGTCTTCGTCATCCTGCTGATGGTGTTCTTCGGCCGGAAATTCGTGCTGCTGTTTGCGGCGATCGGCGCAGTGCAATGGCTCACCATGGCTCGCATCGTGCGTGGACAGGTGATGTCGCTGCGCCGGATGGAATTCATCGAAGCGGCCGAAGCGCTCGGCCTGCCGAAGAGGAGAATCATCTTCCGTCACATGATCCCGAACGCGCTCGGGCCGATCATCGTTTACGCCACGCTCACCGTGCCGAGCGTGATGCTGCTGGAGGCATTCCTCAGCTTCCTCGGCCTCGGTGTGCAGCCGCCGATGAGTTCCTGGGGTGTGCTCATCAAAGAAGGCGCGGAGAACATGGAGGAGTTCCCGTGGATGCTGATCTTCCCCGGCGCCGCACTCGCGCTGACGCTCTTCTCGTTAAACTTCCTCGGCGACGGCTTGCGTGACGCGCTCGATCCCCGTGCGTCGAAGGATTAGGTGGCGCAAGTTTTCAACTTGCAGTCTCCTGCAGGTGCAAGTTGCAAACTTGCGCTACAAGATGCTCCTCCAGGTCGAAGATCTCCGCACCTACTTCCACACGCGCGGCGGTGTGGTGCGGGCGGTGGATGGTGTCTCGTTTGCGATCAACAAAGGCGAGACGCTCGGCATCGTCGGCGAGTCCGGCTCGGGGAAATCGGTCGCCTGTTATTCGTTGCTGCGCCTAATCCCGCAGCCGCCGGGCCGCTTCGAAAGCGGCCGCGCGATGTTCGACGGCGTCGATCTGCTGCATTGCTCCGACGACGAGTTGCGCCGCATCCGCGGCTATCGGCTGTCGATGATCTTCCAGGATCCAATGACTTCGCTGAACCCATACATGCGAATCGGCGATCAAGTCATCGAGCCGCTCCTCATCCACGGCCTCGCCTCAGGTGAGGAAGCATTCCAGCGTGGCGTCGCAGCACTGCGC
>JACCZQ010000036.1 GCA_013695905.1 Chthoniobacterales bacterium | reverse complement strand
TTCCATTCCTGCGCGCCGCAGACGTTCAGGATCGCGTCGGCGTCGCGGTAGAGCTGCCGTATTTTGGCGCGCGACAGGCCGATGGTCGGATGATCATCGAGATAACGGGCGCAGTAACCCCACCGCCGCTCGAAGCCGAATTCCGTCGCCAGTTTGCTCAGGATTTTTGCCGCATAATCATACGAAATTCCGTCGATCTGCGTGACGGGATTATAAGCGATGCGGCCGGAATCCTCGATGTAATAGACGTCATGGCCGAGGCGTTGCAGGCCGACGAGGTAGTGGATGTGCTGCCAGATCACACCGGCGATCGGGCAGGAGCCCATGAAGCCCATCACGACCAGCTTCTTGCGCTTCATGGCAAACGGGGAAAAGCGGAGGGCTGCACCTGCTCAACGCCTGCCGCCGAGAGCGGCTGCCAGAAAACAGAAGGCCGCCGCCACCAGCACCACCGCGATAAAGATGCGGCCGGTGCGGAACGCGAGAAACGCGATCAGGAGATTGCCGGCCGCGCCCAGGATTAACAGCGTCGATTTCGGCATAGGAGAGTTCGCGAGCGGCCGCTTACCGCGGGAGCGCACGCCAGCGAGCTTACCGGTGAGTGGCAGCTGTTCGCAAGCAGAAGCCGGCGCGGGGGATGGGCCGCGTGGCTTGCGCAGCTGTCGCGCACGCGCTTCACTGCGGCGTGCCACGAAACACCAGCCGGAGCGGGCCGGTCTTTCGCGGAGTGAAGACGCTGTTCTAAAAACGCCCATCATGCCGCAGCGCCAGCGCTACCTGTTTGTTTGCACGAACCAACGTGCGGAGGATCACCCGAAACGCTCTTGCGCTACGCGTGGCGCGGTGGAGGTGCAGCGCCTGCTGAAGGATCAACTGAAAGCGCGGGGCCTGGCGACGCTCGGCGCACGGGCGTGCCAATCGAGCTGCCTCGACCAATGTTCCTCCGGCGTTACCATTCTCGTGGAGCCGGATCATTTCTTTTACGGACGGGTCACGGTGGAGGACGTGCCGGAAATCGTCGAAGCTCTTGCGAATGGGACGCGTGTCGAGCGGCTGGTGCTCACAGCAGGCGATCTCGCGAGAGGTTAGCCCGCTCGCAGAATGAGCAGCAAATTCCACGTGTCCGCAGTAACTATCTGCGGTGCAGTGAATTAGCTTGTGTTAGCTCACCATCGAAGAAAAAAGCGGAGACCGCACCTCGTCGAGCACGAGCCAGATCTTCGTCGCGGAGAAGGATGGCAAGCTCGTCATCCCTGTTCCTGCACCTACGAAATAAGTCTGGAGAGACGGGCGTGGAGCGGGAGCCCAGGTTTCCTTGCTCCGCGCATTTCTTTTTCGCGATCGCAGTCGCTGCGGCTTCTCCCACACGAGCGGCGCGAATCCTCCCTCGTGATAACCACAGGGTCGCGCGTATAATACGCCCGATGCCTGACGGAACCGGTGATCCGCTGCCACAAGAATTAAGCAGGCGCAAAACAGCAGCTCCGCAAGCGCCGGAAAAACTCTCCCAAAGCCAGCAGGTGCAGAAACTTGCGCAGCTTCTCCGCACCTCGCAAATGGCGTTGCTCTTCACTGGCGCCGGCATCTCCACCGGCAGTGGCATTCCCGATTTCCGCGGACCGGGGGGCGTCTGGACGCGGCGGCAGCCCGTCTATTACCAGGACTTCATGAGCTCGGAAGCGGCGCGGATCGAGCATTGGGATTACAAACTTGAAGGACACGATGCCTTCCGCGATGCGCAGCCGAATGCCATCCACCACGCGATTGTGCAGCTGGAGCACGCCGGAAAGCTCCACGCCGTCATCACTCAGAACATCGACGGCCTCCACACCCTCGCCGGCACCAGCCGCGAGCTGCTGGTGGAGCTCCACGGCACAAATGCCCTCGTCGAGTGCCAGACCTGTCGCTGGCGCGGTGATCCCGAGCCGCACTTCGAGTTTTTCCGGGTCCATCGGCGACCGCCCCTCTGCGACTGCGGCGGTTTCCTGAAACCAGCCACCATCAGCTTCGGCCAAAATCTCGATCCGAAGGAACTCGACCGCGCCACCCGTGCCGCCAGGGCAGCTGACCTGGTCATCGCGCTCGGCTCCACCTTGTCCGTTTATCCCGCAGCTTCCTTCCCGCTCCTCGCCGCAGCTCGCGGCGCGCCTTACATCATCATCAACCGCGGTGCGACCGGGCACGATGACGAAACGGCTGTTTCGATGCGGATCGAGGGCGAAGTCGGTGAGATTTTTCCGGCCGCGGTGCAGGGGGCGTTGCGATGATCATTCGTCCCTACGATCGCATTGACCGCTGTCGCGGCCATGCGCATGATGTCGTCTAGTCACTACGCCACATGCCAAAAACCAAGCCGCAGAACGTCTTCGCACCCGAAGGCGCCATTGATCTTCACGTCTCGCCGGAGCTCCGCGCGTCGCTCCTGGAGATCATCGATCAGAAACCGAAGCGTCTGGTGGTGGACCTTTCGCGCGTCCCGTATGTGGACAGCTCCGGCCTCGCGGTGCTGATCCTCGCCATGCAAAGCCTGGAACACCAGGGCGGCCGCTTCATGCTCGCGGGCGCGCAGGAAGGCGTGCGCATCATCCTGGAAAGCGCGAAGCTCGATCAATACTTCAAGCTCTTCCCGGATGTGGCCGCGGCGCTCGCCGCGCGCTGAGCGGGCTTCCTTAAACAGGCGCGGGCGCCGGGCCGCGCCAGGCGCTCATTTCGTGACCGATCTTTTCGCCATAGATCCGGTGAGAATAAATCGCCGAGCAACCGGTCCCATTCTCACCAGCTTGAAGCGGGCCAACGCCACCTCCAGGAAACTCGGCCCTCCGAACACCACCGCGATCAAATGTTCCGCCGGACGATCAGCGGTGCGCGGCACCGAATCAGTCTTCAAGACCATCGCTTTCGCCGTCTGGTACTGCCGTCCACTTCCCGGCGCTGCCTGGCCACGCCAGAGACCAGCAGCAGCGCTACTCTGCGCGCCGCCGCCTAACGAGACCAACGGCCAGAAACAGCACCGCCACCGCCGTCACCCCCGCGCTCGCCTGCGCGAAAATCTCGCCGTGTTGCACATAAAACGTTTGTGAGCGCGTCAGCGGCACCGCCACGTGCCCGCTCAGCACGCCCTCGGTAAACTGGCTGCCGTTCTCATCCAGCAGCACCTGCGTGATCCGGCCGTAGCGATTGATAAAGCAGGTCACGCCCGTATTGGCCGAACGCACCATCGGTCGCCGCGTCTCCACGCACCGAAAGACCGCGTTCGCCAGATGCTGCTGCGACCCGGCGGATTCCTTGAACCAGCCGTCATTCGTCACATTCGCGAGCAGATTCGCACCGCCGCGCACGAAGTGCCGCGTCAGCTCACCGATGGTGTCTTCAAAGCAAATCAACGGCGCCAGCTGCACATCATGTTTGCTCATCCGGAACACCGTGTGCTCCTGTCCAAACCCGAAATCCTCCGGCACCTGATCACCCACGATCCGCGCCAGCCCCGGCAGCGTATGCCGCCCCGGCACATACTCGCCGAACGGCACCAGGTGCAGTTTCCGGTAACCCTGCGTCCGCGCCCCGCCTTCCGTCACCAGGAGCGCCGCGTTATACGCCGCTCGCTCGTCCTGGTCGATAATCCCGAGCAGCAGATCGACCTTGGTCGCGCGCGCAAAATCCATCACAAACCGGTAGCTGTCGGTCTCCGGCAGCACCACATCCGGTAGCGAGCTCTCCGGCCAGAGCAGCAGATCGGGATCCGATTGCAACCCGATCTGACTCAGGCGCGTGAACTGCCCAAACGTCAGCGCCGCGAATTCCTGATTGAACTTTTGCTCGCGCGGAATGTTCGGCTGCACGGCAGAAACGCGCAGCGTCCGCGTCGCCTCCGTCTTCTGCACCGCGCGGATGCCATAGGCGACCAGTCCCATCACCAGCAGCATGCCGAACACGAAATCGAAGTGCGGCTTGACCGGCTTCACCTGCATCTCGAGCATCAACCGGCGCACCGTCACCACCAGGATCACATTGACGAACGCGGCGACAAAGGAGAGCCCGGCCACGCCGGTGTACTCGACGATTTGAATCAGCGCCCACTGCGCATGGAGCGCGCTCCCGAGCATGTTCCAGCCCCAGCCGGAGAAGACGTTCGCGCGGAGCAGCTCCACCGTCACCCACGCGCAGGCGATGAAGAACGCCAGCACCACATTGCGCACGTTGCTGAGCCATGGCGAATTCCGCAGCGCCGGATCCACCGCCGGCGCGCCGAACCGCACCTGCTCCTCCATGTCCCGCACCAGGCGCCGCCGGGTTTCCTCGGAAAGTGACGCCCCGCGCTTCTCGATGAGCCGGCGCGTCACCGCATCCAGCCCCTCCGGCTCTTTCTCGACCACCGGCTCCACCGCCGCGCGTGGCCGCGGCCGCAGCAATCCGCAGAACCAGGTCCACATCGCGAAGTAAACCCCCATGTAGAGCCCGACCAGAATCCAGCCGGGCACCGTCACCGTCGTGAGCCACGAAAACACCGACCAGAAAAACGTCAGCCCCGCGACATAACCGAGCAGCAGGTCACGCTGCCAGCGGCGCTTCCAGTCTGCACCGGAGAACCACACCGCCGTGAGCAACGGGGTCAGCGCCACCCAGCAGAGCCACCACAGATTGAAGGGCGCGAAGCACGCCGTGGACATCAACCCGGTGCTAATCGCCGCCAGCCACGGCCAGAACCGCAGCACTTTCATCCACTCCTTCACCGGAAGCTTAGCTGCGTCGAACGCGTGGCCCGCGTTGTGCCGCCCGTTTCCGTTCCGGATTCACCGCGTCGCGCAGATCGCGCGAGAAGGCAGGATTCACCCGCAGGAAGGCGCGCTCCACATCCCCGATCAGCCGCAGGTTTACCTTGTTCGAGAGCACGTAGCCCTGGTCGATCAATCCCGTCAGCGTGTCGAGAAACTCCGCCGCCACCATGTCTTCCGCGCGATCGATCAACATCCGGCCGGCGACCTGCGTGCCGCCCAGGCCGATCGTTTTCAACAGCGCAATCTCGGAACCGCTTAGCTTGATCTCACGAGCCATGGCGAGACTGTCCGCAGGATGCGCCCGCTGTCGAGCGGCTACGCGCGGAGCCGCTC
>JACCZQ010000558.1 GCA_013695905.1 Chthoniobacterales bacterium | reverse complement strand
AATAGCCGACATCGCCCGCGTTCAATTTCGGCTGAGCAAACATCTTCGGGGTGAACACGCCCACTTCCTTGATCTCATGACGCGAGTCGTTGTTCATCATCCGCACCTGCTGGTCGGGCTGGATGCTGCCGGAGAACACGCGGACGTAGGCGACGACGCCGCGATAGACGTCGAAAACGGAGTCAAAGACAAGCGCCCGCAGGGTGTCGTCGGCTGGTTTGCCTGGGGGCGGGATGCGGTGCACGACCGCCTCGAGAATCTCTTCGATGCCAATCCCCATTTTGGCGCTGCAGTCGATCGCCTCCTCCGCGGGGATCTGGAGGATTTCTTCGATCTGCCGGTGCACGGCGGGAATGTCGGCATTCGGCAGGTCGATCTTGTTAATTACGGGCACGATGGTGAGCCCCTGCTTGTGCGCGAGGTGGACGTTCGCCACCGTCTGCGCTTCTACGCCCTGGGCGGCATCGACGATCAGGAGCGCGCCTTCACACGCAGCGAGCGACCGCGAAACTTCATAGGCAAAATCGACGTGGCCCGGCGTGTCGGAGAGATTAAGGCGATACGTCTGCCCGTTTTTCGCGGTGTATTTCATCGCCACCGGGTGCGCCTTGATTGTAATGCCCCGCTCCCGTTCCAGGTCCATGGAGTCGAGGAGTTGATCCTGGCGGTCCCGGTCCTGGATGGTGCCGGTGCGCTCCAGCAAGCGGTCGGAAAGCGTCGTCTTTCCGTGATCGATGTGCGCGATGATGCAGAAATTGCGCGTGAGCTCGATCGACATGGGAGCGCAACTATGCGGGCACGCACAGAGTGGGTCAATCGGCAGCGTTCCGTGATTGTCGGCGGCGGCGCCCGCTGGTAATCGTAACGGCATGCGCAGGCTGCTGGTCACGACCGGGGACGAAACCGTCCCGCACGAGCTCGCGGACGAGCTGATCACGATTGGCCGCTCCCCAGAGAACATGATCCACCTCGACGACCCGTCGGTCTCGGGCCGCCACGCGCAGCTGCAGTCCGCGGGCGACGGCTATGAGCTGAAGGATCTCGACTCCACAAACGGGACAAGAGTTAACGGCGAGACCATCAGCGAGGTGCTACTGCAGCCCGGCGACCGCATCCGCTTTGGCAAAGTGGAGGCCTGTTTCGAATGCGACGTGGTCGGTCAGGCCCACCCGATCCCGGTCCTGGAGGAGGTGGACGCCCGGCCGGCGGAGGTGAGCGCGCGCCCGGCCGATTTCGCAAACGCCTCGCCGTTCCCGAAGCGTCACACGGAGAAAGATCCCACCCGCACCGCGATCTACGCCGCCGCTGCGGTGGCGATCCTTGCATTCGTCGCGAGCATGATTTCACTCGCGCAGATGCACGCCCCGATGCCGTAGCAGAAGATGCTGCGCGCGCAGCTCTCCCGGAGAAGCACCCGCGGCTCGCAGAGCGCGCAGGCTGAGAGCGGCGTCGCGTTTCGCGAGCCTCCGTCCTGCAGCGTCTGTTACTAAAGGCGTGTGCGAAAACGCCGGCGCCGCCAACCCCAGCGCGCGGTAGAGCAGCAGCTGCCGGAACGCGGAGATGAGCAGGTCGGCACCACGCACCACTTCGGTGATGCTCATGGCTGCGTCATCCACCGTCACCGCCAGCTGGTAGGACGGCACATCATCTTTCCGCCAGACCAGGAAATCGCCAAACAACTCCCCCGCCACACCCTTTTGTTCGCCGAGCAGCCCGTCAGTGAACTGCAGCTGCTCCCCATCGGGAACGCGGAACCGCCAGTTCACACCCGCAGGTATTGTCGCGGTGGCAGCTTCATGCGCGCGGCTCCGGCAGGTGCCGGGGTAGAGTGGCTCATCCGATTCGCTGTGCGGAGCGCCTGCTGCTGCCAGGACATCGCGGCGGGAGCAATGGCAGGGGTAAATGAATCCGTCGGCGCGGAGTTTCTCCCACGCCTCCAAGTAAAATGCACGGCGCTCACTCTGCACATAAGGGCCGAACGCGCCGCCGACATCCGGTCCCTCCTGCCAAGTGAGGCCGAACCACTGCAGGTCTTCGAAGATCGCGGCGGTGAACTCCGGCCGGCAGCGATCGCGATCCAGATCCTCGATCCGCAGCAACAGCTCACCGCCGGCTTGCCGGGCACGTTCCTGCGCGCGCCAGAAGGTCATCGCGTGCCCGAGGTGCAGGTAGCCTGTGGGCGACGGCGCAATCCGACCGCGGTAACAATTTTCGATTCTCGAATTTCGAATTTCGATTTACAGACGTAGCTTCGCCGCGCCCGCTGGGGAAATTGAAAATCGCACAGCGCCATTCGAAAATGCCAAAACGCCTCCTCCTCTGGGATATTGACGCGACGCTCGTCACCACCGGTGGCGCGGGTGAGAAAGCGCTGAAGCAGATCGTGCGCGAACGCTGGGGCGTGGCCGATGATTTTCACGATATCGAGATCGCCGGGCGCACGGACGTGCACATCACCCGGCAGATTTTGCAGAAGTACGGCATCGCCTTGACCGAAGAAAATATACGCCCGTTCCTCGACGCCTACCTTGCGGGCCTGGAGGAATTTCTGCCGCAGCTGAATGGCCGCGTCCTGCCCGGAGTGGCAGAGATCCTCGAGCGGCTCCACCCTCATCCCGACCGCGTGCTGGCGCTGCTCACCGGGAATCTCCGGCGCGGCGCCGAGCTGAAGCTGCGGCACTTCGGGCTTTGGGATCGCTTCGAGTTCGGCGCGTTTGCCGATGATCATCACGAGCGGAACGAGCTGGGCGCGTTCGCCCGCACGCGCGCCCGGGAGAAGCATGGGCACGACTTCGAAGTCGCGACCATCGATGTGATCGGCGACACCGGCCACGACATCGCCTGCGGCAAGTTCTTCGGCGCGCGCACGATCGCGGTGGCGACCGGCACCTGGACGCGCGCGCAGCTGGCGGAGCACGAGCCGGATTTTCTGTTCGACGATCTTTCGCAAGTGGATGAAATAATGGCGGCGCTCGGCTGGTGAGTGATTGACGATTCCCTGCAGAGTGACATCTTGCCCGAGCTCCACGTGATGCCTCAAACCGAACATCCCAACGTCCTGCCGCTCGAGGGCGAAATAGATCTGCACGTTTCGCCGGGCATCGCGGCGTCGTTGCAGGAGATGGTGAAAGCGAAACCGCCGCAGCTGGTGGTAGATCTCTCGCGGGTGCCTTACATCGATAGCTCCGGTCTGGCGGTCTTGATCGAGGCGATGCAAAACGTCGCCGCGTATGGCGGGAAGTTCGCGCTCGCCGGGCTGCAGGAAAGCGTGCGCCCGATTTTCGAGATCGCGCGTCTCGACCAGGTGTTCCGGATTTTCCCGGATGTGGACGCAGCCCTGGCGGCGGAGCGCCGTTAGCCGCCGCGCGACGTGGCGAGCAGCAGCTCGAGCGTCCGCGCCACGTTCACAGAAATATCGAAGCGGGCGCCGAGTTCGAAGCGCCGGGGACGGGTTGCTTCGCGTCGCGCAGAATCGCACCACCGGCGCAAAGCGCTGGCGATTGCTGCCATGTCTCCGGGTGTCTCAATGACGCTGCCGTGCACCCCTTCCTCCACGATCTCAGCGAATCCATTCGCCCGCGTGGTGATCACCGGCAGGCCCGCCGCGAGTGCTTCGAGGCAGGCGTTGGAGAATGGGTCGTAGATGGTCGGCAGCAGGAATATATCCGCCGCCGCATAGAGCGCCGGCAGTTCACTGGCCACGCCGAGGAATTGCACCGCGTCGCCACGATACCGGGCTGGGCTCCCCCGCCCCGCGACCAGCAGCCGCAGGTGTGGCACGGCGGCGTGTGCGATCGCATCCACCGCGAAACGCAATCCTTTGCGTTCCCACCCGGAGCCAACGAACAGCGCCACGATTTCGCTGCCGGGGAGGCCGAGCTTCAGCCGGGTGCGCTCCCGCACCTCCGCGCTCACCCGGAACTGTTCCACCGGCACGCCATTGGGCACGACATCGATGCGCGCCGCAGGGTAATCATACGTCGCGGTGATCTCCGTCTGCACCATGTGCGAATTGGCGATGACGCGGCCGGCACGTTGCTGCGCAAGGAGCGATTCCTCCAGCTGGAGAATCGCACGATGTTTGGCGTTCCATTGGTCCGCCACCCGCCGCCACGGACCTGCCAGCTGCGCCCGCCGCTGTAGCCAGGCGCGGTGCACGCCGTCGCCCGCGCGGAAGAGATCGCACTGCCAGACGCGCTCGAGACTCATCCACACATCGCACCCGGCGCCGGGGCGAAGTTTTTCCAGCTCATCCGCGAACTGCAGCGGCGATGCGCCCGGCACGCGGGTGAGCGCTCCAAAGGGCCATTCCTCCACCGGCCACTCCGCGCCGGTAAACAGGTGCGCCTCATGCCCCGCCGCGCAAATACCCGCGGCCAGCCGTTTTAAATATGTCTCCGCGCCCCCGCTGCTGGAATAGCCCCGACGCACCAAACCGATCCTGAGCTGAGCCGATGCCATGAGAATTGAACGCGCTGCCGCCGCCGGGTTCCAACTTTACTTGCCTGCAAACGTCACATTACTTGGTAGCCGATGCGCGGTGAAACTTTAGACGCTCCCCCTCCGCGCATGGCGACGCCGGAGCCGCGGCATTTCCCGCGGCAGCTGCTTTACTCGATTTTCGCGCGGATCGGCCATATCGGTCTCGGGACGGAGGCGCACCAGAAGGCCCTCGCCGCGTACCGCGCCGGTTTTCTCGGGAGGGTGCTCGGCTATGGGAATCAGCAAAGCGAGATCCCCTCGCGCCAGGTGCAATCGCTCCGCTTTCACCCGGTGCGGCTGATTTCGTTTATCGAGCGGCCCTATTACTACGGAGCGAAAAGGAAGTATCTGGATTGGATCGCCTCGCGGCAACTCGCTACCGGACGGTTCGACTTTTTTCACAGCTGGTCGGGCGATTGCCTGGAATCGCTCCGCGTCGCGAAACGGCTCGGAATTCCCTCTCTGGTGGAGATCCCCACCTGGCACCGCGATGGCGGCCGCGCCAACGTGGAGCACCGCCCGCCGGAGCCGCCCGGCTCATGGAAGGAGCGGCTGCTCGTGCGCCGCGAGCATTATCTGGAGGAATACGATCTCGCGGACATGTGCCTCGTCTTTTCGCAAAAGGCGGCGGACTCGTTCCGCGTGCAGGGATTTCCGGAGGACAAGCTGTTTTACCTGCCGAACGGCGTTGACGTGGAGGAGTTCCAGCCGGGGACGCGGCCGGCGAAGTTCCGGGTGGTTTTCTCCGGCGCGCTCATCAAACGCAAAGGCATTCACCTGCTTCTTGAGGCGTGGCATCGGCTGGCCTTAAAGGATGCGGAGCTGTGGCTAGTCGGCACCGTGCACGACGAAGCGAAGCCGGCCCTGAAGGAGTTCTGGCGGGACAACATCACGCTCACCGGCTTCGTGCGCGATGTCGGGAGCTACCTGGCGCAGGGCACCATCTACGCCTTTCCCTCCGAGCTCGAGGGTAATGCCAAAACCGTCAACGAAGCCGCCGCGTGCGGTCTGCCGGTGATCACCACTCGCGAAGCCGGCGACGTGGTGAACAACGGCGTCGAAGGGCTGATCATCCCACCGAAAAATGTCGATGCACTCATGGCGGCGATCCTGCACCTCTATGAGAATCCCGATCTCGTCGAGCGGATGAGCACCGCGGCGCGTCAGCGGGTGGTGGAGAATTTCACCTGGGATCACTGCCGCGAGCGGTTGCTCACCGCCTACGAGCAGGTGATGCAGCGGGCGCGTTAACCCGATCCTCCTGCTCTTGATGTCTCGTTAGGCCAAATCATGGCCGCAACAACCTCCTGCTCTTGATCCTGATCCTGATCTTACTCCTCCCGTCGCACGAGGGTCGGGATGTGCGTGGAGGAGTAGGATCAAGAGCAAGATCAAGAGCAGGAGGGGGAAGACACCGCGCGTGAAGATTCTCCTCCTGCAGCTGAAGCGTATCGGCGATCTCGTCCTCACCACCCCTGCGATCACCGCGGTGCGGGAGCATTTTCCCGACGCGCACCTCACGCTTGTCGTTTCTGCCGGAGCTTCCGCGTTGCTGCCGGCCATTCCCGGCCTCGACCGCAGCCTGGTCGCGCGCGGCAAGATCACCGACGCCGGGCAGTGGTTCACCCTGGCGCGCAAACGCTACGACGTTTGTCTCGATTTCACCCGCACCGATCGCTCCTCCTTTCTCACCCTGCTCTCCGGCGCCCGCCGCCGCCTCACCGCGGATCACCCGAAACAGCGGGTGAAGCTCCGGGCGCGCAGCTACACGGAGCTGGTCCCCTGCTCGATCCATCTGCTGCACACCGTCGATTACCACCTCGGCCTGCTGGAGCCGCTCGGCATCCGCGACGCCAAGCCGGAGGTGCGGCTCGATCTCCCCACCGCCGCGTTCGCACAGGGCGATCGTCTGCTGCGCGAAGCGGGAGTCGATGGCGGTTTTCTCCTGCTCCACCCCGGCTCGGCCCGGCTCGAGAAATTCTGGGAAGCCGACCGCTGGGCGCAGCTCATCTCCTGGGCCGCAGAGCGCCACCTGCCTTGCGTGGTGACCGGCGGCACTTCGCCGCTGGAGCAGTCGCACCTCGCGCAGATCCGCGCCCACGCGCAGGTGCCGTTCACCGACCTTTCCGGCCGCATGGATCTGCTCACGCTCGCCGCCGTCATCGCGCGGGCGCGGCTCCTCGTGACCGTCGATTCCGCACCGGTCCATCTCGCCGTCGCCACGAAGACCCCGCAGGTGGCGCTCTTCGGCCCCACCAACCCACTGCACTGGCGGCCGCGCCTCACTCCGGCCGTCGTCGTGCACGCCGGACACGCGGAGCCGTTGACTGAGTTCTCGCCGAAAGAGAAGCCGGCCGCCATGCACCATACCTCGACGCAGCAGGTGATCAGTGCTATGGAGACGCTGCTGTCGGCGCCCCGTCGCCCATCATCATGAGCGAACCCCAACCACCCAAGGTGAAGCGATCGTTCTGGGCGACGCTGAAGGCGGGCTCCGGCCCATACCGGCGCCTCTTCGCCTACGTCAAGCCGTACAAAATCCGCTTCAGCATCGCGCTGGGGTTCGGCTTCGCCTTTGGCGCGATCAACGGCCTGCTCCCGCTCGTCCTGGCCAACGTGATGGCGATCGCATTCGAGGGTCGCGCCTTCAATCCCTCGACCTTCTATAAAGACCCGACTGCGCTCGAGGGCGGCCCGAAGATGATGAGCTCCCTCATCCTCCTCTGCCTCGGGATCCCGGTGGTGATGATGGCCCGCAGCCTGGTCGGCTACCTGAACGCCTACTACATGGCGTGGGTGAGCGCGAAGGTGCTCACCGACATCCGCACCGAGCTGTTCCAGACCATGCTTTCGCAGTCGATGGATTTCTTTAACAAGGCGCGCTCCGGCATGCTCATGTCGCGCATCACGAACGACACCCGCATGATGCAGATGGGCCTCTCCAGCATCAGCAGCGATCTTTTCAAGCAACCGGTCGCCATCATTTTCGGCGTCGCGGTGCTGCTCTATCTCGACTGGCGATTCACGATCGTGACGCTCATCCTCTTCCCCACCTGCATCATCCCGATCAGCATCTTCTCCCGCCGCGCCCGCCGCGCGACGAAATTGGAGCAGGAAGACATGGGGCAGATGGTGGTCACGATGCAGGAAACCTTCGCCGGGATCCGCGTCATCAAATCCTTCGCCCGCGAGGAGCACCAGGAGAAGAGCTTCCGCAAGAGCAACCGGCTGCAATTCGAGAACATGCTCCGCATCATCCGCGCCATGGAATCGGTCGGGCCCATGGTGGAAACCGTGGCCGCGATCGGTGTCGGCCTGGCGCTGCTCTACGTTTACTTCAGCGACATCGGCGCGGCGCGATTCCTCGCCCTCAACATGGGCATCTTCCTCCTCTACGAGCCGATCAAAATGCTCAGCCGCATCCAGGTGGTGATGGAGCGCTCCATCCAGGCCACGACGGAGATCTTTAAAATCCTCGACTCCAAGCCATCGGTCGTGGACGCACCGGATGCGGTGCCGCTTCCCCCCGCGGTCGGCGAGATTGAGCTCGACGACGTGACTTTCCGCTACGCCGGCACCAGCATCGACGCCGTCAAAGAGGTCAATCTGCGCATCGAAGCCGGCAAAACCTACGCGCTGGTCGGCGCGAGCGGCGCGGGGAAGAGCACGATTCTGTCGCTCCTGCTGCGGCTTTACGATCCAGCCAGCGGTGCCATTCGCATCGACGGCTATGACTTGCGAAGCGTCACCCAGAAATCGCTGCGGGAGCAGATCGGGCTCGTCACGCAGGAGACGTTTCTGTTCCACGACACCATCTTCAAGAACATCCAGTTTGGCCGTCTCGATGCGACCGAAGAGGAAGTGTATGCCGCGGCCCGGACCGCGTTCGCGCACGATTTCATCATGGCGCAGCCGAGCGGCTACGACACGGTGGTGGGCGACAAAGGTTGTCTGCTCTCCGGCGGCCAGCAACAGCGGCTCGCCATCGCACGCGCGTTGCTCAAGAACGCGCCCATTTTGCTGCTCGATGAGGCGACTTCCGCGCTCGATTCGGAATCAGAAAAGCAAATCCAGATCGCGCTCGAGACGCTCTCCGCCGGCCGCACCGTCATCGCGATCGCACACCGGCTCTCCACCATCCTTTCCGCCGATCAGATCGTCGTCATGCAGGATGGCCGGGTGAAAGAAATCGGGACGCACGCGGAGTTAATGGAGCAGTCCGGTTACTATCGCCGCCTCTACGACATGCAATTCAATCGCGCGGGTGTGCCGGAAGCGGCGGAAGACACGAAGTTCCTCGTCGAGCAACTGGCCTAAAGATCAACCGATCCACAGCACGCGCAGAACGCCTGCTTAGGTAGCGCAAGTTTCCAACTTGCACCCGCCGCTCCTGCAAGTTGGAAACTTGCGCCACGAAGGAGCGGCAGCCACTCACACGGGCGCCACTCCGCCCAGCAGTACCTGGAGCTGCTCGCGACGCGCTGCGTGTTCGGCATCGCTCAGCACCGGCACCCGCTCCATCTCCCCCGGCGGCTCCGGCAGCCGCACCCACGAGCGACACCCGCCGTAGCCCGGCAGCTCCGGGATCGTCCAGGCCGGCTCCAAACGAAATGCGCGAATGAACGCGAGATGAATACCCGGCGCCGCATCGTAGCGGAATCGCTCCTCCACCACTTCGCGCCGCAAAATGTGGAGCGGCTCCAGCGCGGCCGCCATTTCCCACGAGGTCACCACCGCGGAGAACTCCACTTGCGCGAAGACGTGGAACTCGACCACGCCTCCGCGTTGCACAGGCAAAGTCCACTCGCGCCCGCGCACCTTCTCCACCTGCTCGTGGAAAAATGTCGGGAAAAGGAAGAACTCCCGGTGCTTGAACGAGAAGCCGTCGCGGCCCTCCGCGATGCCGCCTTTGCGCAAGATGATGCTCTGCTCACCGCGCCCGATCGCCGCGCCGACCAGCGCCCACTCCTTGAAACCGACGCTTTCCATTTTTCGAGCGGCAAACTAGCCTCCCCCCGATGCCCTTCAACATCGACCTCCACACCCACACGTTCTTCTCGGGCGATGGCGTGTCGAGTCCAGAGGAGAATATCGCTGCCGCGCGCGAGAAAGGGCTGCACGGGTTCGCCGTCACCGATCACAACACCTGCGACGCCGTCACCTACCTGCTCGATAAAGGCCTCCTGCGCGAAGACGGCCAGCCGGTCGATGATTTCCTCATCATCCCCGGCGTCGAAGTCTCCACGGAGGAGGGGCACCTGCTCTGTATCGGCACGACCTTGCCTTACCTGAAAGGACGGCCCGCCCGTGAAGTTTGCGAATCAATCCACGAACGAGGCGGCCTCGCCATCCCGCCGCATCCGTTCGATCTCTTCCGCGCCGGCATCCGCATGGAAACGCTCGAGACGCTGCCGATCGATGCGCTGGAGGTCTTCAACGCCGCCACCACCCTCCGCCGCTATAACCGCCAGGCTTACGACTATGCAGCGAGCCGCGGCCTGCCCATGACCGCGGCAAGTGACGCTCACCACTCGGAAGCGCTTGGCACCGCCTTCACCATTCTCGGCACTGGCGACTTCACAGTCGCCGGAGTGTTGGCGCAGATCGTCAAGCAGAACGAACT
>JACCZQ010000557.1 GCA_013695905.1 Chthoniobacterales bacterium | reverse complement strand
GTGTAGACGTTCCGTTCGCTACCGAGCACTAGTGTCGCGAGTAAATGACAACCCCCACGCTTCTGGACCGCAGACGTATCCGCACAGCTTTTCACTTGCTGTGTGGCTACTTCGCCGCGGCTGCATTCTGCAGCTCCTCGAGATCGGCCCACCGGGCGTATAGCTGCGTCACGCGTTCTCGCGCTGCAGCTAGCTCGGCTTCCACTTGCTGCCAACGGTCGCCGTGCCTCTCGTAGAAGTCAGGCGCGGCAAAGGCTTCCTCGAGCTGAGCAACTTTGCCCTCAGCCTCGAGAATCACTGATTCGATCGACTCGAGCTCCCGCTCTTCCTTCCACTTCAGCTTTCGCGCTTTCGCCGCCGGGGGTGCTGCTTTCATCGGTGGTTCCGATCCGCGCGATCGTGTGGTCGCATACGTCTGCTCTTCAGCGCGCTTTTCGAGATAGTAGTCGTAGTTACCGACGTGGTAACGCACCTCGCCGTCGCCTTCGAACGCCAGGATCGACGTGCAAACGCGGTTCAGGAAATACCGGTCGTGGCTTACGACGATGACGCAGCCGCCGAAGGCAATCAGCGCCTCCTCGAGCAATCGCAACGTGCTGAGATCAAGATCGTTCGTCGGCTCGTCCAGCATCAAGACGTTACCGCCACGCTTCAGGATCTTCGCGAGCAGCACGCGACTCCGCTCGCCGCCGCTGAGCTGCGCGATCTTGGTGTTGATCCGATCCTCGGTGAAGAGAAACCGCCGTAGATACGAGCGCAGGGTGATGCTCTCCTCGCCGAGTCGCACGGCTTCGGTCCCGTCGCTCACTTCGTCCCAGACCGTCTTCTCTTCATCGAGGAGCATGCGGTTTTGATCGACGTAATTGATCTCCGTCCGCGTGCCGAGCGCGACGGTGCCGCGGCTCGGCTCCAGCTGCCCGAGGATGAGCTTGAGCAGCGATGACTTGCCGAGTCCGTTGCGCCCGACAATGCCCAGCCGTTCACCCGCGGCGAGTTTCAGGGTTAATCCTGACACCAGGCGGCGGCCGGCGATCTCCAGATCGACGTCGTCGAGATCGATGACGCGATTTGCCAGCTTCGGCGCGGGCGGGATGATCAGGTCAACATCGAGCTCCTGCTCCGGCGCTTCCTGTGCAGCCATTTCGAAGTAGCGCTCGATGCGATCGACCGACTTTGTGCGGCGCGCTTTCGGTCCGCGACGCACCCATTCCAGCTCGCGTTTCAGGAATTTCTGCCGCTTCCGCTCCTGCATTTCCTCGACGTTCTGCCGCTGCACGCGCGCGAGGAGGTAATCGGTGTAGTTGCCCTCGTAGGTGGAGAATTGCCCGCGCGACAGTTCCACGATGCGCGTCGCGATGCGATCGAGGAAGTAGCGGTCGTGCGTCACGAAAAGGCAGGTGCCGGTGTAGCGCGCGAGGAAATCTTCGAGCCACTCGATCGAGCCGGTGTCGAGATGGTTCGTCGGTTCATCGAGCAGTAGGAAATCCGGCTTCGCCAGCAACGTGCGGCAAAGCGCCACGCGCCGTTTTTCGCCACCGGAAAGGCTGCCGACGATTCGCTCCGGCCCGGGAGCGTGCAGGTTGTTGATGAGCGATTGGATGCGGTGCTCGAGATTCCAGCCGTCGGCGATCTCGATCTGCTCGAGCAACGTGCTGCTGAGCGAGCTCTCCGCCGACGCGTTCTCGTATTGCTCGATCAAATCCGCGATGTGCTGAGCGCCGCCGAGGATGTTCGCGTGGACGGTGGCGCTGTCGTCGAGGTCGAAAACCTGCGGCATGTAAGCAGTCACCAGATCGCGCCGCAGCGTCACTTCACCGGAATCAGGCGTGCGGGCACCGCCGACGATCTGCAGGAAAGTTGATTTCCCGGAGCCATTCCGCCCCACGAGGCCGACTCGCTCCCGCTCCGAGATAGAGAGGGTGGCGCCGTCCAGCACCGTCTGGGTGCCGTGACGCACGACGAGGTTGTTTGCGCTCGCGACAGCGATTTTCTGGACTTCGGCCATGGGTTTGAGTCAGCACGCTAGCTGATGTGGTGAGCGACACCACCCACCGCGTGCAGGAGTTTCCCGCAAAAATCTCCTACCTCCGCAGGAAACGGAACATTTCCTGCTGAAAAAGGGGATCGTATGGAGGTTTTGGAGGATATCAGTCCTCGCGCAGCAGCACGCGATCGGGTTCCGCAGAGCGGGAATTCGGGCGTGTGGGTGTTCATGCTCCTGGCGGTGGTCGGGCTGGGCGGTGGATTGTTCCTCGCATTCTTCAGCTCCGGCTCTCCCACCGAGTCCCCCACGCGCATTGCGTCCGTCGCACGGGAAGTCCTCTACGCACGGCCGGTGCTGACGGCCCTTCCGGCCGAGGTGGCGGAGATGCGGGAGATCGGCGCTGCGGAGTCGCCTGGTGGCGGAGTTGCGACAACACATCAGTCTGCGACGGCACATCATGGTGCAGAATCACCAGAGGCATTTTCATCAGCTTCTGTTTCGCTCTCGAATCTTCCTGCCGACCACCCACTGGTCGCGGATGCGTGGGGCTTCGGAGCTGACGCTGGCAAGATGATGGCCGCTGCGAGTATCGCCACGAGTCTCAGCGAAATCGCCGGAGGTCCAGGTGGGACAGAGCACGCCTCCCAAGCGCTCACTGCCGCCCCGGTGCCGGAACCTTCCACGTGGGCATTGTTGCTCGCCGGCGCAGGTGGCCTGTGGGCGCTGCGTCGGCGGCAGGCGGGAACCAGCTTGTGAGATGGCTGCCCCTTTAACGCGGCATTGCGCTGAGTCCTTGCAAGCGAAAACAGCGTCATCCGTGGGATGAACTGGGCGCCGTGCCCCGTCCCTCAAGCACTCTTGACGTCTTCGATGCGGTCGAAAGCAAGACCACTCGAGCTTTCCCCGCGCCCGGTCTGCTTGCGGATGCCGAGCCAGAGCCAGGCTCGACCGTCGCGCCAGTGGGTGCACGTCGCGAGACAGGGGCCAAGGGTCTGTTACCTTACGCTATAAGAGCCAGTCGATAGGTAGCAGCGACAGAAGCCAGAGGGCCGCGCGCAGCCCGGGAGTCGTGCCGGGGTCGTGATCGTATCGGAGCTCTTCTTCGGCGCGGCGTTCCAGCCAATACAACTTCCCTGCTTCGGAGAGGCGCACCTCATACGAGTGCGCCGGAATGGTTTTGTCGAACGCACCTTCGATTCTCTGCGCGAGCAGCGGGCTATCAATCACGAACCCGATTTCGGTGTTCAACTTCCGCGAGCGCGGATCGAAATTGAAGGAGCCGACAAAAAGACGCGATCGGTCGACGGAGAACGTCTTCGCGTGCAAGCTCAACCCGGAGCTTCCGAAGCGACCAGCCTTCCTGGTGCGCGCACTCTGCGGCGACAGGGGGTGCATCTCGTAG
>JACCZQ010000287.1 GCA_013695905.1 Chthoniobacterales bacterium | reverse complement strand
CGCGTCCGCCCGGCAAGCTGCCGGGCGGAGCAGGCTGGCAGCCTGCGCTCCCCGAAGCATTTTCTCGCGAGTCACCTTTAGGCGGCAACGGCGATCGTCTCAGGCCTTTCCGTTATCTTTACTCGGTATCAGTTTCGATCGCCTGCGGCTGCTGCACCTGTTGTTGCTGCACGGGCGGCTGCTGAATCGCAGGCTGGACCCCAGGGTTCCGCTGGATCACACCTCGCGTCCGCGGCGGCGGCGTCGGCAAGGTCGGGATCGGTGCGGGAGCCACGATCTGCTGGCCCTGGAAATTACTAACCGCGGCTCCCTGGTTCGGCATCTGTTGCGGCTGCGGCATCTGCTGCTGCATCACCTGCGCGGGCACGCCGGCACTGAGTGGCTGGGTTAGGAGCGCCTGATTGAAGCTCAGCGTGGCCGTCTGCCCGTCCTTGCCGATGGTCACCTGCGTCGCGCCGACGCGGTCGGACCATTGAATATCTTCGATGGCATAGCCATTCTCGTTCGGGCCTTTGGTGGAAAGGTATTCCTTCGCGTTTTTGTCGGTGGTCGAGTGCAGGGTGACCACGCTTTCGTCCTCGAGGCGCGCGGCATTTGCCACGAAAAGCTCTTTCGCAAAAGCGGGAGCGACCGGCGCCGGCGCAGCGGCCGTGGCGACGGCAAACGGCGAGCGTTCCATCATCGGCTGATAACGCGCGAAGGTGGCGGCTTTCGGCAGATCCTGCGCCAGCGCCGGCGCAGCAAAACCGGCGGCGAACATCGTCACCGCGATGGCGGAGGTGAGGCTTTGTTTCATGGCTACTTCTTCGGGGCGAACCAGCGGGCGATGCGGAATTTCCCTCGCATCATCGTGGGGTCGCCGGATTCGATCGCGAGATTAACGCTCTCAAACACTACAAAAGATTCCGGTTGTTGCACGTCGTAAAGAAAGCGGACGAGCGGCTGCCACGGGCTCTTCGTTTCGATCGTGGCGAAGACCGACTGGAAGTTCGCGTTCGCTTCGCCGGTGCCGATCGCCGGCTTCTCGATGAGGATGTTGTGCTTGGCGGCGACCTGCCGGATTTGGTCGAGCAACGCCGAGGCCTCGCCCGGATTCGTCATCGGTGGCTGATGTTCGCGCAGCCACTCATCACGGCGCGTCCACATCTTGCTCTCGCGCAGGAACACGCTCTGTTGCACGCGGACCGACTTCCGGGCGGCGACTTCCGTGCGCGTCCGCTCCATGGTGCCGAGCAGCCACTGCCAGATGAACAGATTCAGGAGGAGGAAAATGGCGGTGGCGACGATCAGCAGGAGGATGCGTTCGCGCCGGTTGAGGCGCTGAAACCAGGCGGGCATCATTTCGGTTTTCCCTCGAGGCGAAATTGCGCGTGGTCGTTCGGCAGGATGCGCGGTGCGGTCATCTCAAATTGGAACATCTGCAGCTCCGGATGTTTCTTCACCTTATCCACGAACTCATACGCGAGGGCGGCGGTCCGCGCCTCCCCATCCACGCCGATCTGCCGCGCTGACTGGCTGTAGGTCGTGATCTGCACATCGGGCGACGGCAGGCTCTCGAAGATGTGGAGCAGAATCTCGATCGGGTAGAAGCGAGGATCGATCGCAGGCGACAGTGCTTTCCAGCGCGCCTCGGTTTGCTTCACGGAGGCGGTGTCGGGTTCATCGCGGGCGATGCGACGATCCAGCCGACCCGCTTCGAGGCGCAGGATGAAAATGTAGATACCGAAGAGGAGCAGGAGCGCGGCGTAGGCACCGCCTGCGATGAGCAATCGCTTCTTCCATTGCCCCTGCCGCGCCAGGTCCAGGCGCCGCTGGCGCCAGCTCTCCGGCAGGAGGTTGAGATTCGTGGCGGCGGGAGGCGTCTCGATGCCCATCAGATCCGCGCGGCTGCTGAACAGCCCCTGCACCGCATCCTGGAAGTCGAAGAGACTCTCGTCGAGCAGCACCCTCGGGAAGGAAGTGTTGATGCCCTGCAGTTCCGCGCCGAGCGCCACCTGCGGCAGATCGCGCTGGAGGGTGGTGGCATCGGCGCCATTCAGCGAACTGGTGAACCCGAGCTTCCCCTCCTCGCTGATGATGCAGACCAGTGACTCCTGCTCGCGATAGAGCAGAAACGCCCGCCCGCCCGCCGCGTGCGTCGTCGCACGTTGCGCCGCATACACCGTCACCTGCGTCGGGATGATTCCCCGCGAGAGCAGCGGCTCCGCCAGCTCCGACAGCTTCTCGTTATGCACCGCTAACACGGAGACCACACTCCCCTCCTCCGTCTGCTCGATCAGCTCGAAGTCTGTGGTGACCTCCTCCGGGGGATACGGCAGCGATTTCTCCACCTGGATGCGCACCATCTCGGCGAACTCCTCCGGCGCCACCGTCGGTAATCGGAGCCGCTGCGCGAGTACCGCGCTGACCGGTAGTCCGAGCACCAGCTCCCCGCTCCCTTGCACGAGCGGCACCGCCTCCTCCAGCGTGGCCACGGCGCGCACATCCCAGGAGCCGTTCCCCGGCACAGTCCGGACGACATTCCAGCCGCTCGCGGCCGGGATTAAAAACACCCGTGACGCTGCGGTGTCGATATCAAAGCTCCTTCCAGGTGATCAGTTGCGGCACGGGACCAGATTTTCGGATGACCATTTGCACCACGCGTGTGACCTCGCCGGATCTTCCGACGCTCTCCACGCGCATTGCCTGGTCCTTGAAGCCTACCAGCGCAACGAGTTGCTTAAACTGGTCCGGCGAAAACCCCAGCGCAACACGAACCTCGTCCAACGTCTTGAATTGCGGATCGTCCTCCGTCCCGTCCACCCCATCCGGACCGGCGCGAAAGGCGATGAACTGCTCCACCTCCATCTCCGACATCCCCGGCAACGACAGCAGCAAATCGCGCGACGCCCACGCCAAATCCACCGGCCCGGTGCTGTTCAGCGTCAGCTCGGCGTCCCAGTTTGGCCGCGCCACAAATTCCTCCCAGCCGCGGATCCGCTTCACATCCGTGATCCGCGTCAGCATCGCATTCGCCGGCTGGTATTCGCCATCCGCCTCCGCGCCCTGCAGACGCACCAGATTATCCGGGTCCACCCAATCCAGCAGCGTATCGATCATCCGATCCCGCTCGTTCAGCTCCACCCCCTTCACCTCGAGAAATTTCCGGAGCAGCTCGATCCGCTGCGGGTTCTCACCCGCCACCACCCAGTTCAGGTTCAACCGTCCACCCTCGCCCGTGATCTTCGCCTCGTAGCTCTGCCGTCCCATCTGCCCGCGGAGCAGTGGCGAACCCGGCTCCACCGCCGGGTGCAGCGCGATCTCCGCACCCGAGGACGCCATCGCCGACGCCTCCGTCACCCGGCTGCTCTGCCCGCTCAGCGTCAGCCGCGCATCCACATCCAGCGCCCACGCCACCACCATTGCGCTCAGCACAAAAAGAGCCCACAGCGCCAGCATCAACGCCGCCCCCGCCTCACCGTTTCCGCCGCGTCGTTTCATCTAGAGCGGCGTCCGCGCCAGCGCGATCACCGCCTCCCACGGCACCACCTCATTCGTGCGCCCCACCGTCACCTTCACCAGGCGCGGCAGCATGATCGTATCCGTCCATTTCTCCACCCAGGTATTCAGCCGCGGATCGAAATAGCGTATCTCCAGCGACTGCACATCGGGCAACAACGTCACCCAGCTCTCCTGCGCCGCCGCATTCACCGCATCGATCGCCGGCCGCCGCAGCAACCCGATCTCCAACCGGTCGCTCCCCGGCTCCGGCCGCAGCCGCAGCGTCACCTGGTACTCGCCCGCCGCATAGCGAGTCGCTAAACCCGGACCCGCGCTCGCCAGCCACGTGATATCATCCCGCGAGCGATCATTTAGCCGCACCGGCCCTCCCAGCAGCGCCCCGCGTCCGCCGGACAGCCCCGTCCATTCCCCCGTCAGCATCGCCACAAATCCCGCGTAGAGCGTGTCCGTCGCCGAAATCTCCGAAGAAACCCGCAACGCGATGAGATTGGTCTGCACAAACCGGTAGATCGCCAGCGACATCATCGCGAGGATCATCACCGCCAGCATGATCTCCAGCAGCGTAAACGCGACCCGCGCTTCGCGGCGGCGACGGTTAACCAGCGCGATAGACATAAAACTCCAGCGTTCGCGACTGCGTCACACCGCCGCGCGACCAGGCCGCCGTCAGCGTGACAAGGCTGATCCCGGAGACCTCCAGATCCTTCTCCGTCTTTAATCCCGCCGGCGCGCTGCGTTGCACCAGCTTCACCGGCCCGTAGTTCGTCGGCACCTCCATCTCATCGGTCGCATCCGGCATTCCCGGCGTCGCCTGGATTTCCGCCATCCGGTTCGAGAGAATCAACCGCACCCGATCCTCCTGCGCGCTCAGCGCACTCGCGTTCATCACGTTGCCGACCGCGCGACCAAGCGCCAGGACCCCGATCACGAAAATCGTGACGCCGAGCAGCACCTCGTAGAGCGCGAAACCTCTCCCGTAGTTCTTAACGCGCTGCATAATGGGTCAGCTCTCCCCGCGCCGATAACGTCGGATAGCTGGCCGTCCAGCTCCCGTCCTCGCCCTTGAACCGGATCACCGCCGGTTCACAAGTTCCCGACGGCCAGAACGTCCATGCCGGCCCCACCTCCCCGAGCGCCGCCGGCAGATCCAGCTGCAACGCGTCCCCGCGCTGGAGCACCAGCGTCGCAGTAGGAGCCTCTTCCTCATCGGCGTTTAAAAATTCCGGTCGCAGCACCAGTTGCTCCTTTCCCCAGACGATCAGGTAAGGCCGGCGCTCCGCGACTGCTAATTCCTGCGCGGTCCGGACCAGCTTGTTCAGATCATCAAACGAACGACGCAGCCGGCGATCCGCCATCACGCCCGACATGCTGGGTACGCCGATCATCAGCAAAATCATCAGGATAAAGACCGCGATTACGATCTCGATCATGGTGAACGCGTCCCGGTTCCGCCGCATCGGGCGAATGTATCCTGCGGAGCCCCAAATCACAAGGAACGCTCCTGCTGGTGAATTGTGAACCGTGGAGCCGCGCAAACTTCCGCAAAGCAGCGCTAAAGAAACGCAACCCATCGCCAGCGCGCCCGGCATTGCTCAGCTATACTGCAGCCGACAAAACCTATGAATTCCCGCTCGTTTCTGCTCGTCACCCTCGCGGTGCTGTTCTGCTTCACCACCCCGGCCGCCCCTGCCGCCGAGCTCTCGCTGAAGAAACTCGTCATCGCGCTAAAGCCCGACAAAGACCCCGAGCAGATGATGCAGGAGCGGAAAACACTCTCCGCGTTTCTAAGCCAAAAACTCGGTAAACCGGTGGACGTAATCGTTCCCCTCTCCTCCTCCGTCATCATCGAAGGGTTCGCCAATGGCACCGTGGATCTGGGATACCTCAGCGCCACCGACATGGTTGCGGCGCAGAAGCGGAACGTTGGGGGCATCCTGCTCGCCGGCGAAATCGAGGGGAAAAACTACTACCCCAGCTATTGGCTCGCCCTGAAAGAGAAGCCCTACGCCAGCGTCGAGGAGCTGAAAGGAAAGCCGATCGCCTTTGCCAGCAAAACCAGCACCAGCGGCTACGTCATCCCGATGTTCGACCTGAAGCAGAAAGGCCTCCTCGACAAACCAAACGCGGAAGCATTCTTCGGCGCTGGGAACGTGTTCTACGGCACCGGCTACGTCTCCGCCGTCGAGCGGGTGCTGAACGGCCAGGCCGAGGCGGCGGCGGTCAGCTACTACGTCCTCGATAAGGACAAACATCTCACCGTCGAGCAGCGCGACCGGCTCAAGAAGATCGCCGAACAAGGCCCGGTGCCGACACACGTCATCGCCATCCGGTCGAGCATCTCAGAAGCCGATCGGGCAGCACTGAAGGCGGCGCTGCTTGCCTTTAACGAACCGGCCAACGCGGAATTGCGGGACAAGCTATTCACCTCCAAGCTGATCGAGGTGGACGCGGAGGCGCATCTCGGCGCTATTCGTGACGCTCTCGAATTCCTCGGTAATGCACCCAACTGATCCAGCAGCTGCAGCTCGCGGTACCAACGGCGCCACCGCGTCGCCGCCGCCGCATCTGTCGATCAAAGGCCTCGGCCTGAAGCGAAACGACCGCTGGCTCTTCCGCAACCTCAACTGGGAGGTGCCGCGCGGCAGCGTCATCGCGGTGGTGGGTCCCTCCGGTGTCGGCAAATCGAGCCTGCTGAACTGCCTCGCCGGCCTCACGAATCCAACCGAAGGCGAGCTAACCTTCTCCTGCAACGCCGGCTGCCTGCACCAGGCCGGCGATTACCAGAAGCGCGTTGGCATTATTTTCCAAAACCTCCTGCTGGCGGAGAACAGCAGCGTCTTGAAGAACGTGCTCTGCGGGCGGCTCGGGCGTTATCCCTGGTGGAAGACGCTGTTCCATTTCCCGCGCCGCGATAAGGAAGATGCCGCTTACCTGCTCACGGATCTCGGACTTGGCCCGTACCTGCACAAACGCGCCGCTGAGATTTCCGGTGGTGAACAGCAGCGGGCGGCGATCGCGCGCGCTCTCTTCCAGGAGCCGGAGCTGCTCCTCGCCGATGAGCCGGTCTCGAATCTGGACGCCTATCTCTGCGGCCGCGTCCTTGGTATTCTCCGGCAGGAGGCGCACCAGAAAAAACGCACCGTGTTCTGCGTTCTGCACGATCCGGCGCTGCTCGAGCGGTTTGCCGATTACGCGCTCAGCCTCGATCCCATGAACCCGGAGAAGTGGCGCATCCGGGAGATTCATGCAGCCTCCTCCCTCAATTGAGCCGCCGCCGCCGGCCAGCCGCGGCCGGATCGAAGTCCCACCGATCGAGCTGAAGTGGCACCAGCAGCTCGGCGTGCTGAACATCACGCTGCTGCTCTTCATCGTGGCGGTGGTGAGCTCCGCCGGCGTCCTGCGCGGCTCGGGCCGGAATCTCGATTATCTCGGGAACATGAGCCGCTTCTTCGGCGCGTTTTTCCCGCCGGATTTCTCCGTCGCCGGGCAGACACTCGTCGGACTCGGGGAGACGGTGCAGATCGCCGTGATGGCGACGGCGTTCGCGATCCTGCTCTCGGTGCCGGTGGCCATGGCGGGCGCGCAGACGATCTCGCCGCGGTGGCTGGTGTTCCTCGCGCGGCTGCTCATGAACGCCATCCGCACCGTGCCGAGTCTCATCTGGGCGTTGCTGGCGGTGGCGATCGTCGGCCCGAACGCGCTGGCCGGTGTGATCGGGCTCACGTTCTACAGCATCGGGTATCTGGGGAAATTCTTCAGCGACGCGTTCGAGTCGGTGGATATCGACGTCGCCCGCGCGCTGCGAGCGCTTGGCGCGCGCACCATCCAAGCCTTCCAATACGGCCTCTGGCCGCACGCCAAGCCGCTCGTCTGGAGCTACTCGCTCTGGATGCTGGAGTACAACATCCGTTCCGCCTCCATCGTCGGGATCGTCGGCGCCGGAGGAGTAGGGCTGCAGCTGCACACTTACCAGGAGTACCATCAGTGGGATAAGTTTGCGACCGTGCTGCTGTTCATGTTCCTGCTGGTTTCCGCGCTGGATTTTCTCGGTGAGCGGGTGCGGAACCAAATCGTGCGCAAGGTCGTGGGACGCGCGAGCTGAGAACGCGAGCCCCCGCGCGCGTGCTAGCCCAAGTTCCGCAGTTTTGCACGGCTAAGAGGGGCTTTACTTGGGAGCGGGGTGCGTTCAAGGGGTGATTTTCTGCACTACATTTGCCTCCGGCGCGGCGGCGATGTCAGCCATGATGCGGCTGCGCGTGGGCAGCTCCAGGCCCAGGCGGGTCAGCAGTTCGGCCACCCGGCGCTCGGGACGGCTCACGGTGCGCAAACGCAGTTGCGCCACGGTCTCGCCGCGGCGCACCGGGAGCACCACGTCCATGCTTTTGATGGTGGCGAGTTCTTCCACCAGCCGCCGTGCGCAATTCCCCAGGCCTTTGCCGCGCATCCACATCTCCAGGGTGCGCCACAAGGCCAGCGCCAAAAAGCAGACCAGGATGTGAGCTTCCACGCGCGCGGTTTTTTGATGATAAATCGGGCGCAACCCCAGAGCCTGCCCTGAGCGAAGTCGAATGGGTCGCTTTTGGCGGTGCGGAAGGCGGCTTCGGCCTGCGTGAGCTGGATGTACCAGCGCCAGAGTTGGGCCGGGTCCTCTTCGGGGCAGTTGGTGCGCAAAAGATAAGCCCCGTGGGCGTGCGTGGCCCATGGCCCAGGCGCGAGCGGGCAGCTCAAGGTGAGGCCGCAGGCACGGCCTTGGGCGTCGTGGCGCAGGGCCGCTTCGATCAGACGCGCGGCGGCGGGGTAACGCCCCTGCCAGCGCCCGATGCGCCGCCCGACCCGCTCCAGATCGGCTTGCGGATGAGCTTGCAGCCAAACATCGACTGCGCCGAGCTGCGCGCACAAGGCCTCGCTTTGCCGCGCCAGCATGGCGGCTTCCTTGTCGCGCCGCGCGCTGCTGCGGCAGAGCACGAACTGCTCTTCACCGCGCCCGTCGGGATGCGGCACGAGCCTGGCTTCCAGCCCGGGCTGCACTTCGTGCCAGCCTTCTTTTTGCAAAAGCTCCGCCTCAAACTGCCGCAGCTGCCGCTTGGGCGTGCCGACCAGATAGCGCGCGCCGCGCCCGCGCAAAAACGCGATGTTTTCCTCGCTCACCATCCCCCGGTCCAGCACCCAGAACCTGCCCTGAGCGAAGCCGAATGGGTGCGCTGCGCCTGGCCATATTTTTCCTCCATCGCTTTGACGATCTCCTCCACCGTGGTGACATCGGCGCGATTGCCGGCAAAGACCTCATAAGCCAGCGGCAACCCCTCCGGCGTGCAGACCAGCCCGAGGCAGACCTGCTTGCAATCGGGACGCGAATCGCGGCTGTAACCGCGCGCCGCCTTCTCGTTGCCGGCGGCCTGGCCTTCGAAAAAAGTGCTCGTCACATCGTAAAGCAAAAACTCGAAGGCCACGCCGAACCAGGAGCGATAGCGCTCCATCAAATGCGCGCAGAGTTCCTCCTTGTGCGCCGCGAGCACATCGAGACCGCGATAAAGCCGGTCATCATTGATCTTCTCCCAGGGCACGCCGAGCAGATCACCCAGCGCACTGTGCTGATACCAGCGCTCCGCGATGCCCAGTTCGCTGCGCTG
>JACCZQ010000537.1 GCA_013695905.1 Chthoniobacterales bacterium | reverse complement strand
AACTCCTCCAGCTCGCGCGAGTAGGTGTTAAAGAATCGCAGCGCCATCTTTTCTCACGGGATTCTCTCCCTTGTCATGTCGAGCGAAGTCGAGACATCTTTAATCATGCTGGGCGTCTGGCGGATGGCCGCGGAAGGAAAGTTTAGAGATTCCTCCACTGCGCTTCGCTTCGGTCGGAATGACAAAACGGCAGCTGCGCGGTCGTGCTGAGGCAACTCGGCGGGCGCGAGACGTGCGGGCGCCGCAGGTGCGCGCTTCATCATGGTTGCTCCACACTGGCCACCGCCATGGCGCACATCCCTTCGCCGCGGCCGATCGTGCCGAGCCCTTCGTTCGTGGTCGCCTTGATGCTGATCCGCTCCGGCGCCAACTGGAGCGCGCTCGATATCTTCTCCCGCATCGCCGGAATATGAGGCGCGATCTTCGGCGCTTCCGCGATGAGCGTCGCATCGACATTCACCAGCTCCGCCCCGTGGCGGCGCAGCACCTCCGCCACCCGTTCCAGGATGGCGATGCTGCTGATCCCGCGGATCGATTCGTCGGTGTTCGGAAAGTGATGCCCGATGTCCCGCTCGCCGATCGCGCCCAGCAGCGCATCCGCAATCGCGTGCGAGAGCACGTCGGCGTCGGAGTGGCCCTCCAGGCCTAACGAGTGAGGAATCTCGACGCCGCCGAGCACGAGCTTCCGTCCCGCGACCAGACGATGCGCGTCATAACCAATGCCGCACCGCGTCATGATCCGAGTCCCAGCTCCACCCGGCCGTTCGACGCGGTGACCATGTATTTATCTTTCATGTCGCGGCGCGGCTCCATCTTCACCGTCCCGCCCGCGCCTTCGATGAGCAGCCAACCCGCCGCCACATCCCAAATGCTGATGCCCTGCTCGATGTAAGCATCAAAGCGCCCACAAGCGACATACGCCATGTCGAGCGCCGCACTGCCGAGGAGCCGGCATTTCCGCGCCCGCTGCACCATGTCCTGCAGCAGCGGCATGCCTTCACGAATCGTCTGGCCCGTTTTCGACAGGCCCACCGAGATGACCGCTTCGGAAAGTTCCGTCCGCTCGCTCACGCGGAACGGCTTCCCGTTCAGCAACGGCGCCTCGCCTTTCACCCCGGTCCAAATCTCTTCCCGGATGGGATCGTAGATCACGCCAACGACGATCTCGTCATTCCGGCGCAACGCGATCGAAGTGCAGAAATGCGGAATGCCGTAGAAGTAATTCACCGTCCCGTCGAGCGGATCGACGATCCATTGGTACTCCGCGCTCTGGTCGCCCTCGATTCCTTCCTCGCCATAGAGCGCGTGCTCAGGAAATTTCGCCAGGAGCAGCTGGGTGATGAGCGCCTGCGTCCGCACATCGATCTCCAGCTTGATGTCGTGCTTGAACATCGCATCGACGCGCAGCGGCTGATGGAAATTTTGCCGCAGCAGCTCGCCGGCCGCGCGGGCGGCTTCGATGGCTGCGTCGAGGAAGTGCGTCATGAAAGGAGACTAGAACTCGGATTCACGTGCAGTTCACGCGCTGATTTTCGGAGCGCCAGGGAGTGTCGGAGCATGCGCGGTGATCTTCGCGTGGCGAATCTACCCCGCCGGAGAAAACAAAAAAACCGGGAGAAGAAATGAATCTCCTCCCGGGTTGATTTTGCGTGAAGGGCCAGACGAAAGCCGGCCCTTATAGGGGCGAAACGCGGACTATCTTTTCTTTCCGCCTTTTTTCGCGCTAGATTTTTTTGCAGCTGCCTTTTTCTTGGCTGGCGCTTTCTTAGCCGCTGCTTTTTTCTTTGCTGGCATGAGATATCCCCCCTTTCAATCCGCGAGATGCGGGTGTGAACAATGTGTGAATAAGTTCACAACAACTGTGAGTAACTATCAGGATTTTTTTGTCAAACTTTTTTGATGCAACTGCGCAACTATTTTCATGATGGCGCGCGCGATCATGATTTTCGGCGCGCGTGAAACTGTTTTTTGTTCGCCGTCGCGGAAGAAAATCGTGACGGCGTTGTCATCACTTTCCATGCCGATGGCGGTGCCGCTCACATCATTTGCGATGATCGCGTCGCAATTTTTTTCGTGAAGTTTGCGGAGTGCGTTCGCGGCGAGATCGTGCGTCTGCGCCGCGAAGCCGATGACGAGATATGGTTTCTCGTTAGGCAAGGAAGCGAGAATGTCCCGCGTCGCCGTGAGCGGCAGCTGGAATGTGGTTGGTTGTTTCTCCTGCTTTTGCGCGGCGCTCTGGAGCGGCTTGTAATCCGAGACCGCGGCGCACATGACGAGGGCGTCGCATGTGCGGACATGCTCGTGCACCGCATCGTGCAGTTCATCGCTCGTGGTGATTTGCACCACGTTCGCAGCGGGTGGCGGTGCCATGCAGACGGGGCCGGAGATGAGCGTGACTTCGTGGCCGGCTTCGAGCGCGGCTTGCGCGATCGCGTAGCCCATTTTCCCGGAGGAGCGGTTGCTGATGAAACGAACAGGATCGAGCGGCTCGCGGGTGGGTCCGGCCGTGACAACGATTCTCACGCCAGGTAGCGCGAGTTTTCAACTCGCTGGGTGAGGAGACGGCAAGTTGAAAACTTGCGCCGCATCACGCGGGGGTAGCGCGAGTTTTCAACTCGCTGGAGGAATACACGGCAAGTTGAAAACTTGCGCCACATCACGCGATGAGATTGTCCTGGCTGCGCAGCAGGAACTCCGCGCGGAAGGCGATGTCATCGACTTTCCAGAGCCGGCCGGCCCCTTCGTAGCCGCAGGCGAGCATTCCTTCTTCCGGTCCGATGAACTCGACGCCCCGTTCGCGCAGCTTCAGCACGTTGTCCTGGGTAGCGGGATGTTCCCACATCTTGCCGTTCATGGCGGGGGCGATGAGAACGGGTGCACGCGTCGCGAGTGCGATCGCAGCGAGCGGATGACTGGCCAGGCCGTTCGCCAGCTCCGCGAGGAGGTGCGCCGTCGCTGGTGCGATGAGGAGCAGATTCGCGCGGTCCGCGAGTTGGATGTGCCCAGGCCGCCAGTTCTCCTTCTCGTCGTAGAAGCTGGTCATGACCGGATTTTTCGAGAGGGTTTGGAGCGTGAGCGGCGTGATGAATTCGGTCGCGTCTTTCGTCATGACGACGTGCACGTCGTGGCCTTGCTTGAAGAGCAGGCTCGCGAGCTCGGCGGATTTATAGGCGGCGATGGAACCGGTGACGCCGAGGACGACGCATTTTCGATTTTCGATTTCCGATTTTGGATTGGTCTCCATAATTATGCGTGACCGCCTCAGGCTAAGACCAGCCGGCGACTCAGATATCGCTCGGCACCCATGATGTGGCGAAATTTCGTGAGGTCTTCCTCCATCGACTGGCTGATGATGGTGTAGCGATAATCCCGCCACAGCTCCATCTCGCGCGCCGCCGTCGTGAGGCGCAACTCGATCTGCTCGGCGGTTTCGGTGCCGCGTTTGGTGAGGCGGCGGCGGAGTTCATCGAGATCGGGCGGCATGATGAAGACGTCGCACAAGGCGCGGCGGATCAGAGGATCGTCATACTGCCGAATGGCAGCTGCTCCCTGGATGTCGATGTCGATGAGCACGTCCACACCTTCGTCGAGATGGGCCCGGATCGGTTTCTGCAGCGTGCCGTAGTAATGCTCATGCACTTTGGCGTATTCGAGGAACTCACCGGCCCGGACGCGCTCGAGAAAATCGCGCTCGGTGAGGAAGTGGTAATCCTCACCTTCGATCTCTCCAGCCCGTGGCTCGCGCGTGGTGCAGGAGACGGAGTAAGTGAAGTTCGGCGTCTGGCGGAGAGCGTCGCAGAGGGTGGTCTTGCCGGCGCCCGATGGGGCCGACACGACGAACAGAATGCCGCAGCGGGTGAATTGTTTACTCAAGGTTCTGGATCTGCTCGCGGATTTTCTCCAGCTCTGCCTTGCACGCAACCACGCGCTGCGCGATCGCGGCGTCGTTCGCTTTGGCGCCGAGGGTGTTTAGCTCGCGCGCGATTTCCTGGGTGATGAATTCGAGGGTGCGGCCGACGGCTTCGTCTTTGCGCAGGTGATCGGCGAATTGCGTGAGGTGGCTGTCGAGCCGCGTCAGTTCCTCGGAAACGTCGGAGCGGTCGGCGAAGAGCGCCACTTCCTTGAGCAGGCGCTCGTCCTCCGCGGCGACGTCCACGCCCGCTTTTCTAATCCGCTCGTGCAACGCGGTGCGATGTCGCTGCACCACTTCGGGGAAAAGCGCGCGCACTTCTTTGATGGTGCTGCGGATGAGCTTGAGGCGCTGCTGCAGATCTTTCGCGAGATGTTTGCCTTCGCGTTCGCGCATCTTGATCAACTCGGCGAGCGCGGAGTGCAGTGCCTGCTCGATGGGCGGCCATGATGCTTCTGCATCTCTGTTGCTCTCGGAAAAACGCATGACGCCCGGCGCCTGCAAAATGCTGCCGATGGTGATCTCGCCCGCCACGCCGAGCTGCTTCTGCAGCGCGAGCATGGCTTCGTGGTAGGAACGGGCCAGGGTGGTATCGAGCGCGAGCTTGCGATTCTGCGGCGCGCCGTCTTCGCACCCGACGACGACGCTGGTGCGGCCGCGGGAGAGTTTCTCGTTGATGGCCTGGCGGATGCGCGGCTCCAGCTCGGCGAGTTCCCGCGGGAGATTGATGACGATGTCGCTCTGCTTCCGGTTTACGGAATTGAGCGAGACGGTGAACTTCGTGCCGTCGCGATCGATTTCGCCGCGGCCGTATCCGGTCATGCTCCTCATTTGTCGGCTCTGGTGGGGTGCATGAGTGGGAGGAACGTAGGTCGCACCGGAGGTGCTGCCAGTGTTTTGTGGAGCGCCTACGGTGCGTCCACTACGTCGGAATCAGCAGACCCACATCCGGGTGCTCTGCGGCCAATGCAATATCCAGAGTTGCCAGTTTGCCTCCCCGGCGGCGTGCGAGCTCCGACAGCCATGCATCGGTGACTTGAGATGAGCCTCTGATACCGTGCGGAGTCAGCTCGCTGTAGCTGAACCCGTCCTCCCAGAATACGTGTCCGCGCATGACGTGAATCGCTGCGAGCGCCGTCCAGGCAGCCAGCGCGCTGCTGTCGGCTGCCACCTTCATGTGCACGCGCAGCAGCGTGCCCTCTGTTACGGCACAAGTGGCGAAAGGCTCTGCGAGTGAATCGAACCACCGATGGGCGCGGCGATGGAACTCATGCGTATCGACAGCGAGTGCGACGAGCACGTTGCCGTCGAGGAGCCACGTCATTCCGCCAGATCAGCGGCTGAGTCGATCCGGGCGACGTCGTCAGAGGTGAACGGCGCGCGCCCTTTCGAGACAGGAAAGCCGCGCTTGCTGGTGGCGGTATTCGTCTCCTCACGCAACCGGGCGGCGAGGAACACCATCAGCTCCTGCTTTTCCTGCAGCGGCAGTGCATCAGCGGCGGCTTCGATTTCGCTCAGCGTGCTCATCGGGTGTTGAAGTTAACATATGATGAAGTGTTGCGGCAAGAGCCTGCCGCGCTGGCGGCGAGCAGCTCGCGGAGGGCGCGGCGGTGAGGGGAGGGCATCGCGATCTGCTCTACTTCCTCGACTTTCGTCCATTTTTGATTGGCTGCCATCCCGCGCGGGGCTTTGGTTTTGAAGATGCGCAATGCGACGCGGTGATGGGTGAAGGGGAAGTGTGACTGGTGGAGGGGGGCGGCGGCGGGAGGATTCGCGAGGCGGGGGAAGATCCACATGCCGCGCCAGCGGTCGGTGGATTGCTCGAGCAGGATGCTGCCGTTCCGGCGGATGTAGCTGTGGTGTTCGGTGAGCTGCTTCAGCTCGGTGCGAGGCTTTTTGAGGGGGAGCTTCGCTGGATGGACCGCGGTGCAGAACTCGCGGACGGGACAGGCGGGGCAGTTTGGCTGGCCGGGAGTACAGATCAGCGCGCCCAGGTCCATCAGGGCGGAGTTGTGGGTTCCGGCGTTGTGTCGCGGGAGGAGACCGGTGGCGAGGGACCAGAGGTGCTGCTGGCCGGCGGTGCTGTCGATGCGAAGCTGCAGATTTAAGAGGCGGGCGAGGAGGCGGGCGGTGTTGGCCTCGACGATCGGGAGGGAGTGGTCGAAGGCGAACGTAGCGACGGCATTCGCGGTGTAGCGGCCGACGCCGGGGAGTTTGCGGATTTCCTCCGCTGAAGTCGGGAAGGTGCCGCGGTGTTGCTCGACGATGATTTTCGCGGCGGCGTGAAGATTCCGGGCGCGGGCGTAGTAGCCGAGGCCCTGCCAGGCGTGCAGCACGTCTGATGCGGAGGCGGCGGCGAGCGTGCGCACATCCGGGAAGCGGCGGAGCCACTCTCTATAATAAGAGAGGACGGTCGCCACCTGCGTCTGCTGGAGCATGATCTCGCTGACGAGGATGGCGTAGGGGTCGCGGGTGCGGCGCCAGGGGAGGTCGCGGCCGTGGGCCGCGGACCAGGCGAGGAGCGCACGGCGGAATTTTGGAAATGAAGAAATTATCATCGAACATCGAACATCGAACGCCGAACATCGAAGTGGGAATGGTCGCAGCGCGCTCTCTTCATTCGATGTTCGGTGTTGGATGTTCGATGTTCGGCGTTCTCCGTCCAGCATGAACTCCTCCACACATCCGCTCACGCCCGAGCAGGCGGTGCAGCTCCGCGCCGTGTTGACGGAGCGCGGTTACACGTTTTCGCCGAAGCCTTATACGCTGTTCTTCGCGCAGAAGGAGAAGCTCAGCGTGGCTGTGTATGAGAAGGGGCCGAAGGTGCTGGTGCAAGGCAAGGGCGTGGAGGAGTTCGTGCAGTTCGTGCTGGAGCCGGAGGTGCTCGGCGAGGCGAAGCTCGGCTACGAGGAGGTGCACTCGCCGGAGATGTTCGAACCGCACTTTGGCGTGGATGAGAGCGGGAAAGGTGATTTTTTCGGGCCGCTGGTGATCGCGGGCGTGTATGTGGACCGGGGAATTGCGCGGAGTTTCAAGAGCGCCGGCATTCAGGACAGCAAACGCATCACGTCGGATGCGAAGATTCGCGCGCTGGCAGAGGCGATTCGCAAGACTCAGGGAGCGGTCGCGGAGGTGATCGTGATCGGGCCGGAGAAATACAACGAGCTGTATGTGAAGTTCGGGAACCTCAACAGCCTTCTCGGCTGGGGCCACGCGCGCGTGATCGAGAATCTGCTGGCGAAGCGGAGTGATTGTCCGCGGGCGCTCTCGGATAAATTTGCGGACGCGCGGGTGATTGAGCGGTCGCTCTTCGCGCGCGGGCGTGAGATTCAGCTGGAGCAGCGGACGAAGGCGGAATCGGACCCGGCGGTGGCGGCGGCGTCGATTCTGGCGCGGGAGGCGTTTATCGATTGGCTGGAGAAACGCGGGAAGGCTCTGGGATTGAAGCTGAGCCGCGGGGTGTCGGCGGCGGTGAAGGAGGCGGCGCGGCAGATCGTGGCCGACGGCGGGGCGGAGGCGTTGCGGCAGGTGGCGAAGGTGCATTTCCGCACGGCGCACGAGATCGCGCCGGAGAGTTTCGCGGCGCCGAAGCCGCGGGTGGAGTGGCGGCGGTAGGGGTGGGAGGAACCGGGGAAGAAACGACGGGAGAGCTTCCCATCAGAGTGGCTGCTGTTTTCGGATGGCGCGGGCAAGGTTCTTGCTGATCACTTCTCCGCTGGCTGCCGTGATCGTGGAAACTCGCCTACTCATCTTAAATGCGGACCCGGTCTTTCAGGACTGCGCGCTCTCCATCTTTGACGAGATCGACGCGCTGGAGACCCGGATCGTCCGCACGATGTCGGAGGCGGTCTGTGTGCTGCTGGCGGAGAATTTCGACGGGTTCGTGGTGGAAGGTGAGCCGGAGATCGCGCTGGAGCAGGCGACCAATGCCCGCCAGCATTTCCCATCTTTGCGAATCATTTGCCTCACGCCCCGGCCGCGCAGCTCCGAATTCATCGAGACTGCCGCGCAGCAGAAGATCGAGCGGGTGGTGACCGGCCGCAGCGAAAGGCTTTTGCGGCGGGAGTTGCACGGGTTTGTGCATTCGCTGGAGAGCCATGGCTCCGGGATGCACTCGGAGGGGATCGATCCCTGCCATTCGCTGATCGGTAATCTGAACCAATTCTCGGCGGCGGAAATTTTACAGATGAGCTGCCTCGGCCAGCGCAGCGGGCGCTTCACCTTTAAGTCCGGCCGCGGGAACTGTGAGATTTACCTGCACCATGGGAATGTGCGGCACGCGGTCTTCGGCTCGCTCGAGGGCGAGTCGGCGGTGGCGGAGGTGTTCCGCTGGCGGCAGGGACGGTTTTATTTTGAAGAGGGGATTATCAGCCAGGTGCAGACGGTGGATCGACCCTGGGCGCACCTGTTGATCGATAATCTCCAGAAATTTGACGAGACGCTGGAGCTTTCCGCCTCGAAATTATCATGAAAGACAAAGCGCTCGAAACGAAACTGCGCCTGCTGAATCTGCAGCTGGATAGCTGGAAAAAACTGCACGACCTGATCACCTACGGACTGGACAATGCGAAGCCGATCATCTCCGCGGAGCAGGAGCGGCAGTTTACAGAAATCCGGGCGCATCTGCTCCAAGAGACGGAGCATGCCTTCCGGGAGCTGGGCCTGCTGGGGGAACTCTCCGGCCGCGCCATGAATGTGCTGCAGCGCGGCGTCTCCATGCGCGGCGTGCGGGAATTGCCAAACGACGACGTCCGCCGGCTCGAGGCGGAGTGGAACGGGGTCTTCACGAAGCTGGGGGTGCTGCAGGGGCAGCTGAAGTCCCGGCGCAAGGCTTTAGCAGGTGAGACAGTGGTCTCTTACCGCGTGAAACGGCTCTTCCGGCGGGAGGCGTTCAGCTACTGAACGGCGTGGCGCGTCGGTGTGACAGCTACGTACGGGGCGTAATTTTTTCCGAAAAATTTCGCAATTGTCCCACCTAAAGGTGCTCCGGCAGGCGATTTAGTAGCATGGCAAAGCTCACCAAGCGAGACATCGTCGTCGCCATTAGTAACCAGACGGGAATGGTTCAGCACGAGGTGTTTGAGGTCGTTCAGAGGACCCTCGACCACATCACCGATAGCCTGGCTAAGAACGTGGCTGTGGAGCTGCGGAACTTCGGCGTCTTTCAACCGCGCCTGACCAAACCACGGGTGGGACGCAACCCGAACGAACCCGGGAGCAGCTTTGTGATTCCGCCTCGGGCCACAGTGAAGTTCAAGGCCGGGAAGATCATGCGGCAGCGGGTGGAGAAGCTATCGCGTGAGCTGAAGGATGCGTCCGAGCGGGAAAGCGCCGCGGAGGACAAGGTAGTGGCGGCGGGAGCGAACGGACTGCCACAACAGCTGGCGGCGGAAGTCGGCGGCGGTTAATTTTAAGGCCGGGGTTTGGAACTCGTTGCTGCGCGCCCGGGCCGAGGCTCTAGTTCTTATTAGTGTGGGAGTCCGGCTCCAGGTCCAGCAGGTTCTGGATGGCTGCTTCCAGGCGCTCGATGTTGATCGGTTTCGTCAGGTGCTCGGAAAACCCGGCAGCGCGTGCCCGGCTGATGTCGTTTTCCATGCCGAAACCGCTCACCGCGATCCCGCGCAGGCTCTTGCTCGCCCGCAGTTCCTCCATTAATTCGAACCCGGAACGATCCGGCAATCCGATGTCGCTGATCATCAGGTCGAACTCTTCGGCGCTGGCCTTCTCCACCGCCTGATTCGCCGTATGCGCGATGGTGACGTTGTAGCCGCGGCGCTCCAGCATCAGTTTCATGCCAAGGCAGGTGTCGTGATGATCATCGACCACCAGGAGCCGTGGGGCACGCCCATTCGCTAATTGTCTCGCTTTCTCGCCGACGCGAGGTGCGGGGTGCGGCGCTGTCTCGGCCAGCACCGGCGCGGGAACCGTGTGCAGCGTCACGGCGAAAGTCGCGCCGCGGTTTTTCCCCTCGCTCTCCACCTGGATGATACCGCCGTGCGCCGCCACCATCGCCTTGGAAATCGCGAGGCCGAGGCCGAGACCGCCGAAGCGCCGGGTGATGGAGCTTTGTCCCTGCTCGAAGGCGTTGAAGATTTTTCCGATCTTCTCCGGCTCGATCCCGATGCCGGTGTCGCTGGTGCGGATCTCGATCTCCTCCGGCGAGGGATTGATCGTCTCGATGATGATGCGGCCGTGGGCGGGTGTGAATTTGACGCTGTTTTTGATGAGATTCCAGAAGACCTGCTGGAGGCGGGCGGGGTCCCCCTGCACATGGACGTTCTCGGCGCGGAGGCGGAATTCCATGCCGAGATTTTTCGCGAGAATCTCTTCGCGACAGATTTCGTGGGCACGCTGCAGGATCTCGTGGACGCTCACAGTCTCGAAGGCGAGCTGCAGCTTGCCCTTGGCGATGCGGGTGACGTCGAGCAGGTCATCGATGAGGCGCGCTTCCAGCTCCACATTCCGGCGGATCACCTCCAGCGCGCGTCGCACTTCGGGTGAATCATTCGCGCTCGCTTCGAGCTCGCCGACCATGGCGATGACGGGCGAGAGCGGGTTTCGCAACTCGTGCGAGAGCAACGCGAGGAACTGATCCTTGGCGGCATTCGCACCGATGAGTTCCTGCCGCAGCGTGACGTCGCGCGTCTTATCTTCCACGAGGTAGAGCACACCCTGGATGCGCTGCTCCGCGCCCTGCAGGCGCAGCAGGTTCACGTCCACGAAACGCGTCTCGCCCTGGCGATCCTGAAACGGCTGCTCGATCAGCTGGAAAGGCGTGCCGAATGCCAGCACCCGCTCGATCGCCTCCGGCGGCGCGATTTTCACCTCGTCGTAGGTGGCTTCGTGAATTTCGCGACTCTCCGGCACGCCGCCGAATTGTTTTGCCATCAACGCAAAGGCTTCGTTCGCCTGTAGAAACGAGCGCGAGCCGGGATCCACCAGCGCGATGCCGCCGGGCATGTTCGCGAGAATTTTTTCGTTGAAAATCACCTCTCGCTCGAGTCGGCGAGCCGCTTCGGCCTGGCGGCGCATGAATTTTCCCGCAAAAAAGGCGCCGACCGCCGTCAGGATGATCAGCCACACGGCTGGAAATGTGATCTTGCTGAGCAGATCCTGGAGCGGCCGATAAGCAACCTCCTTCGGCTGCTCGACCACCGCCACCCAACCGGTCCCATCGATCGGGCTGAAGGAATAAAGGTTTTCGTGGCGACTAAGATGCCCGGTCTGCTGCTGCCGGATGTCCTGCATCAGCTCGGCCGCCGCCTGGGAGACCGGGCCGGGATTCGCCTGCAGATTCCGCGCGAATAATCCGGTGCCGGCCTGGTCGATCACCTGGCAGACCGCTTGATCGGTAAAGTCGATCGAGGAGAGGCGCCGCCCCATCCGCTCCACCAGCACCGACACCCCCAGGTAGCCGACCACGCTGCCGTCCGCCGCCCGGACCGCGCCGACGATATCCGTGGCGAGCCGCTTATCCGAGAGCCGGGGATGCACGGACGAAACCCCGACGCCGTTGTCTTCCGCGACTTCACGCCACGACGAAGCCGGGAACTCGCCGGCGAACTCCGGCGGCACCGGCGGGATCGAGGCGATCAACCGGCCATCAGGCCCGGCGACGAACATCCCGTCGATGCGCGGATGCGAGTAGAAGTTCTCGTTCAGCCAAACGCTCGCGGCGGCCTCCGGTTCCGGCCCGGCGAGCAAGGCGGCGACTTCCGGCTGCGTCTGGTAATATTCAATAATGCCGCTGGTGCGGCCGAAGTCGTCGGCGACGACGTGCGCGATCAATTGCACGAACGTCTGCCGGTCGCGCAGGATCTTCGATTCGAGAGTGCGGGTGAGGATGGTGTAGGAGACCACCAGCATCAGGATCGAAGGAACCCAGCCGGCGAGCAGGATGGCGACGACGATATTGAAGCGTTCAAATCGATCGCGATTGCGTGGAACGTGGACGTTCAGCCATCCCTTCACATTTGGCAGCGCCATGGGGCCGTAAAGTTCGACCGTCACGACGACACGGGCAAGGCGGGAATGGAGGGTGCCTTTCGCCGCGCGATCCGCGCAGGTTGTGCAGAATTGCTGTTCGTGCGAAAATGGACCTCGCGCAGAGTCGATTCCGCACTGTCCGCAGCGCGTTTCCGACTCGCCGGAAAAGAGAGCAATTCAACCCCCCGAAATGCCCGTTTTGCGAGGGAAAACTCCCACTTTTGATTTGACGGATGCAGCGGAAGCAGCATCATGTCGCCCTTGCCGGACCTGACCTAAGAGGCCGGCAGTCGATCACGATCACCCCGTTATGCAAGGAAGCGTTGGATATCTCATTTGGACCATTTGCTACCTGAGCGTGCTGCTGGGGCTCTCCGCCTACGGGATCCATCGTTACTTCATTATTTATCTGTTCCTGAAGCACCGGAAACGCGCCTCCGTGCCGATGGCGCAATTCGAGGAGCTGCCGATCGTGACGATGCAGCTGCCGATCTTCAACGAGATCTATGTCGTCGAGCGATTGTTGAAATCGGTCAGCGAACTGGATTATCCGCGCGAGAAGCTGCAGATCCAGGTGCTGGATGATTCAACCGATGACACCAAGGAGCTGACGAAGCTCGCTGTCGAGCGGCTGCAGGCGAAAGGCCTGAACGTGCAGCTGATTCACCGCACTGATCGCACCGGGTTCAAAGCGGGCGCGCTGGAAGGCGGCCTCGCCAGCGCCGAAGGCGATTTCGTCTGCATCCTCGACGCCGATTTCGTGCCGCAGCCGGACCTGCTGCAAAAGACCATCCACTTCTTCACCGATCCGAACGTCGGGATGATCCAGACACGCTGGGGCCATCTGAACCGCGCCTACTCCCTGCTCACGCGGGTGCAGGCGATGTTCCTCGACGGGCATCTGCTGCTTGAGCAGACCGCGCGCAGCCGCAGTGGACGCTTCTTTAATTTCAATGGCACCGCGGGGCTCTGGCGCCGCTCCTGCATCGAGGAAGCCGGTGGTTGGCAGCACGACACGCTGACGGAGGACCTCGACCTCAGCTACCGCGCGCAGCTGGTCGGGTGGAAATTCGTTTTCCTGCCGGATGTGATCACACCCGCGGAGCTGCCGGTGGACATGAACGGCTTCAAGTCCCAGCAGCATCGCTGGACAAAAGGTTCCGTGCAGACGTGCAAGAAACTCCTGCCCACGATCTGGCGCAGCGAGCTGCCGCTTTTCCTGAAAATCGAAGCGACCGCGCATCTGACCTCGAACTTCGCCTACCTGTTGCTCGCTTGCTTATGCGTGCTCCTGCACCCCTCCGTCGGCGGGCCGCAGACCGGCTGGGCGCGGGTCCTCCTCGTGGACGTGCCGATCTTCCTGACCGCCTCTTGCTCGGTCGCCGTGTTCTACATTTGCGCGCAACGTGAGCTGCACCCGCGCACCTGGATGAAAGAGATTCTCTTCCTGCCGGCGTTGCTCGCGCTCGGCGTCGGCATGTCGCTCAATAACGCGCGGGCCGTGCTCGAGGCGATGTTCAACCACGAGTCCGATTTCGCCCGCACCCCGAAGTACGGCATCGAACAGAAAAAGCAGGAATGGCGCTCCTGCCGCTACATGCCGCTGAAGTCACTCCTCCCGTTCGTAGAGATGGCGTTTGCGCTCTATTTCACCTACTTCCTCTGGTTCGCCATCAGCCACGGCCAATACCTGTCGGTGCCGTTCCTCACGCTCTTCCAACTTGGGTTCCTTTACGTCTCGCTGAGTTCCCTTTCGCAATGGTGGCCCCGATTCACCTTCGGAAATTCTCGCGCCGAAGTGACAATTCCTGCGTGACAAATTCCCCGGCTTTGATAAAAACGGCATCGATGCGCGCCGTTGCACTCGTCCTCGCTTCTCTTTTAATCGCCGGCACCGCGGTCCAGGCGAACCCGGAAATCCGGAACGAAGTCATCATCAGCGTCAAAGAACAGAAGCTCATGTTGCTCCAGAACGGAGCGCGGGTGACTACTTACCCGGTCTCGACCTCGAAGTTCGGTCTCGGCGATACTTTCAACAGCATGGCCACCCCGCTCGGTGCCATGGCGGTGGCGCAGAAAATCGGCGACCACGCCGCAGTGGGCGCAGTCTTCAAGCGCCGGCGCCTCACTGGAGAAATCCTGAAACCGAATTCTCCCGGTCGCGATCCGATCATGACGCGCATCATCTGGCTGCGCGGTTTGGAGCCGGAGAATGCGCGTGCTTTTGCCCGCTGCATTTACATCCACGGCACCGCCGAGGAAAAAATGATCGGCCAGCCGGCGAGCTACGGCTGCATCCGCATGAAATCCAAAGACGTGGTGGCGCTCTACAACCAGTTGCCCGTCGGCGCGGTGGTGCAGGTCACGCCGGGCAAATTACCGAAAGTTCCCAAGGCGCGCGCCGTCTATAACTACCGGGCGCCTGATGCGCCTCGCGAAGTAGGACGCCCCCCCGATCCGATCGTGCAGGGGCCGGACTCCGCCTCTTCTGTCCGGCAGAATGCCTCCTCGAAAGCGCAGCGCCGGAATCATCGCACCGCGCGGGTCTCGACAACTCCCAGACCTGCTCTCTAGGTCCGGAGCGTCGCCGCCTCGCGGGGCGGAATTCGCCCTCCGACACCAGCACACCCTTTCGCCCGCAGAGTGGCGCATTCTCCACCCATTGCGCGGGTTGACAAAACAGCACCTCTCCGCGACCCTCACGACCCACAAAATCTTTAGTCTTTTCCATGGCCAACACCAAATCCGCCGGCAAACGCGCTCGTCAAACCGCCCAGCGCTCTCTTCGTAATCGCAGCGTCACCACCCGGCTGCGTAAAATGCAGAAATCCGTTGCTGCCGAGACCGGCGAGCGGGATCCGGCGAAGGTGCGGGGGTTGATTTCCGCCGTGGACAAAGCAGCCAAGCGCGGCATCATCCATCGGAACGCCGCCCGCCGCCGCAAGGCGCGCCTGACGAAGTCGCTCCAGGCACCCGCTGCGACGGCGGCTCCAGCCCCGACTGCGTAACGCGGCAGTCCACCTGCACGAACCCCCGCCCCGCGGACGATCAGCAAGCGGCGAGGCTGCCCCTGCCGCATGCCTGCGCTCCCGTTGTCATGTCGAGCGAAGTCGAGACATCTCTAAATCTCCCCTTCCTTCGACTAACGCCCGCCTCCGGCAGCCTAAAAGAACCCCCCGCAGCACCTCCAACGAAACGCGATTGCATATCTCCCCGGAAAGCTAAACATTCATGCCGATGATCGCTGCTCTCCTCCTCATCCTCTCAGCCGTCGCGTTCCGGATCGTGATGGGCGTCTTCGTCCAATCGGATTCCACGTGGCTGGCGAACTTCGCGCCCATGGCCGCGATCGCACTCTGCGGCGCCGCCTTCTTCCCCGGCCGCCTTAAATTCATCGTCCCGCTCGGCGCCCTCTTCGTCTCCGACGTGGTGCTGAACGCTCACTACGGAGCGTCCATGCTCGACCCGCTCATCTTCGGCCGCTACCTCGCGCTGGCCCTCGTCTGCTGCCTCGGTCTGATGCTGCAGAACCGCGCCACGCTCAAGACGCTGCTCCCCGCCTCGCTCGGTGCATCGGTCATCTTCTACGCCATCACGAACGCCTTCTCCTGGCTGAGTGATCCCGGTTACGTCAAGAGCTTCGCCGGGTTCATCCAGGCGCTCACCGTCGGCCTCCCGGGTTTTCCGCCAACGTGGCTGTTCTTTCGTAATTCCATCGTGAGCGATCTCTTCTTCACCTGCGTCTTCGTGGCCTGCTGGCATCTCGGACGGAGCTCGGAACGGGAACGCAGCGCTACCCCTCTGCCGCGCACCGCGTAATCCGGCATGTCACAGCCGGAGCTACGCGACGAAGTCGAAATGCTCTCGCTGATGCTGTTGATCCGGCGTTTTGAAGAACGCGCCAGCCAGCAGTATCAAGCGCAGAAGATCGGCGGCTTTTGTCATCTTTACATCGGGCAGGAGGCGGTCATCGCCGGCGCCGTCGCGGCCACCCGGCACGATGATTACTTCATCACCGCGTATCGCGACCACGCCCATGCGCTGGCGAAAGGCACCAGCGCCAACGCCTGCATGGCGGAGCTGTTCGGGAAAGCGACCGGCTGCACCGGCGGTCTCGGCGGTTCGATGCACTACTTCGACAAGGCCAACAACATGTATGGCGGCCACGCCATCGTCGGCGCACACATTCCGCTCGGCGCCGGGATGGCGTTCGCCTCGAAATACCGCGGCGAAGACCGGGTGACGCTCTGTTTCTTCGGCGACGGCGCGATCAACCAGGGCGCCTTCCACGAAGCCTTCAATTTGGCCGCTCTTTACAAGCTGCCGGTCATCTTCATCTGCGAAAATAATCTCTTTGCGATGGGCACCAGCGTGGAGCGCTCCACCTCGCT